>JAFLTK010000328.1 GCA_022511505.1 Muribaculaceae bacterium | reverse complement strand
TTCATAGTGGTAAACAATAGTTAGTGGGTTATTTTTGTCTATATAACACCGGGGTAGTTAAAAAGGTTTACCAAACGCTAAATTTTTTTGAAAAAATTGTTTTTGCCTCGCAAATTTTCTAATCGAGGAGCCGTAGCTCCTTGTCATGAAGGGGATTAGAATGGATCGGGCTCGTCGGGCGATGGCGAGAGAATGTCGGCGGTGCCTCCGGTGAATGGGGGCGGCGATGGTATAGCGCCGGTCGACAGGCTGTTGAGACTCGACTCGACGGTCTGGCCAATGGGGTCAGCCGACAAGTTGTCGTCCCAGTTCTCAAAACGGGCAAACTTGTTGCGGAATCTCATCTTGACGTCGTCGACACGACCGCTGCGGTGTTTGGCGACGATAAACTCGGCGAGACCGCGAATGTCGTTTCCGGCGGCATCTGTTCCCGAGCGTAGGTAGTACTCGGGGCGGTGGATAAAGCAAACGATGTCGGCATCCTGCTCGATAGCGCCACTCTCGCGAAGATCGCTCAATTGCGGACGCTTGCCGTCACGACCGTCGCCACGCGACTCGACCGAGCGGTTCAACTGTGAAAGAGCAACGATGGGTATATTGAGTTCCTTTGCTAATTGCTTGAGTGAACGAGAAATAAAACTAACCTCCTGCTCGCGGCTACCGACCTTAATACCCGAGGCGTTCATCAACTGGAGGTAGTCGATGATGATAAACTCGACGTGGTGTTCCCTGACGAGGCGACGCGCCTTGGTTCTGAGCTCAAAGATTGACAGCGAACCTGAGTCGTCGATAAACAGCGGCGCACCATAGAGCCCCTTGACGCGTGACATCAGTTGGTCCCACTCCATAGGCTGCAACTGGCCGCTCTTGATTTTCTCACCCTCGAGTTCACAAACGTTTGATATCATACGGTTTATCAACTGCACGTTTGACATCTCAAGCGAGAAGATGGCAACCGGAGTGTTATAATTGACAGCCATATTCTTGGCCATCGAGAGGACAAACGCGGTTTTACCCATCGCGGGACGAGCCGCAATGATGATGAGGTCAGAGCGCTGCCATCCCGATGTCAGTTTGTCGAGTTCATGGAACCCGCTCTGGATACCGCTGAGGCCCGAGGTCTGGTTGGCGGCCGTCTGAATTTGCTCGATGGCCTGTGAGATGACCGGGTCAATCTGTGTTACGTCTTTCTTGACGTTGCGCTGAGAAATCTCAAATAGTTTGCCTTCAGCCTCTTGGAGGAGGTCGTCAACGTCGTTGCTTTCGTCAAATGCTTTTGCCTCAATTGCCGAGGCAAACGAAATCAGTTCGCGCGCAAGATATTTCTGGGCAACAATGCGGGCATGATACTCGACGTGGGCGCCCGAAGCAACGCGCGAAGTCAGTTCGGTGATAAACACCGGTCCGCCAACCTCGTCGAGCGTACCATTGACGCGCAATTGCTCGGTTACGGTCAGCATATCGATTGGTCGCTGAGATGCTCCAAGAGCAACGATGGCTTCATAAACCTTCTGATTAGCAGGCTCATAGAAACTTTCGGGCTTCAGCAGGTCGCAGACAATGGTGTAGGCGTCTTTTTCGAGCATCAGGG
>JAFLTK010000327.1 GCA_022511505.1 Muribaculaceae bacterium | reverse complement strand
TGCCGACAAAGTCGAAGTTCCTGTTTATATCACAGGCTATATGGTTGGATACTTCTATTTGGGTACGGGCGGACCATCCGACTGGGAATTCGGTTTGCCGCCTGCAGATCATGAGTTGCGAGGCAGAGGTCTACGCGGAGTCGTTATCGCCGATACGAAAGAAGAGACAGACCCCAATTTTTGTTTCGCCATCATAGCAGTCGATGATAAGGAAGGCGAACCTCTTAACCTAAAACTCAACCCGCAGAATTATCGCAAAAAGGTTACTGTCATTGCAAAGATAGAACCCGAATATCCACGTAACAACGCAAACTACGCCCAAATCATCTCGATCGAAGACTAACAAATTCCCGGGCTGAATATGATGGCCCTATGAACCATAAAAATCTCAAGGCACTCGGCCCTGAGATTTTATGGTTTTAGGACTTTACATTCGACTTCTTGTAATGTAGCGGAGTTTTAGGATTTCAGCAGGTCAAAGCCGCGCTCGACTTCGCTTTGCAAGACCTTTGCGTAGATTTGGGTTGTCTGTACGTTTGTGTGAGCAAGCATCTTGGAGACGACCGGCAGGGAGACGCCGCGTTTGAGAGCCCACGTGGCGAAAGTGTGACGTCCCATGTGCATGGTCAGGTTCTTGTCGATGTTGGCAAGGGTGGCTATCCCTTTGAGTTGCACGTTGGCTTTTTGATTGGAAATGAGATTGAGGTCGAAGTTGTGGCGTTTGAGAATTTCCATCGCTTGTGGCAAAATAGGCAAGCGGTAGCGCACCGACGTTTTCATTCTCTGAGCCTCGATGTACCATTTGCCATTCTCGCAGACAACGCAATCCTTGATGCGCACAAGGTCGCTGTAGGCCAACCCCGTGTAGCACGAAAATAGGAACATGTCGCGCACGTTGGCCATTGTCTGGTTGGAAATCTCGAGAGCCTCGATGCGACGGCGCTCATCGTCGGTCAGATACTTTATGCAGTCACGCTGGCCTCGCGACACCTTGAAGAAGCGATAGGGCGACTGGTCGAGATAGCCCAGTTGGATAGCCTTGTTGATATACGGCTTGAGGCGCTTGTGATAGCCGTGGATGCTCGACTGCACCGTCAGCCGCTCCTTGATGAACATGTCCCACAGAACAATGTTGCGCTCTGTCAGGTCGGCAAATGTCTGAATCTTGCCAAACTCGCGAAGCCAGCGCGCGGTTCGTAGATAGTGAAGGCGCGTTGTCCGCGTGATGTCGTTGCGCTCGACTATCTGCTTCTCCATCCAATCGCAAAAGGACACGTTAATAGATGTCTCGGCGCAGTTGGCATCGACACCGGCGCTACCCGAGGCGAGAGTGCTGACATGGCTGTAGACCTCGTGGATTTTCATGTTGACTTCGGTCGCGTCACTACGACCGACGACTGAACCGTCCTTAAACTGGCCCTTATACACTGCTACACCGGTGGCAACATACTTGCGCTTGCCATCGCGGTAGACTTTGATTTCAACGTAGCCTTTGTGACAAGGCTTTGCAGACTTGGTTGTCGCTTGCTTGCGACGGTCGAACACGATGTCGACGTGAAGATTCTTTTTCATTTTTGATACATTTTTTGATACAATGCTTAAACATCAATCCCTGTTGGCGCTTCATTTCAGTTGTGCTACACAGG
>JAFLTK010000326.1 GCA_022511505.1 Muribaculaceae bacterium | reverse complement strand
TGAAATAGCCATCGCTCCGCGATGTCACGTCTCCCACCACAACCGCTATGGCAACGACTGTAGCTCAATCATCCGTTCCCATCACCCGGTGAGCGTCATATCGCAGACCGTGCGTCAAGAATCCGGACTATTCCTGTCAACAAGGTGTATCAAAGTGGCCAAAGGGACGCGAATCTTCGCGTCCCCAGATAAACGGCGCGGGGAAGCATAGAGCCCCGCGTTGTGGATGGTGTGCCATTACCTTTTTAGCCTTTCATAGCCTTTTTCGTCACGACAATTCTACCCTTCAAGAAAAAATTCAAATAGAATTTTTTGCAAAAAGATGTTAAAAATTGGATAAGTGAGAGAAAATTACTACCTTTGCAGTCCGATTATGTCCAAAACAAAACTCGTTGGTTGTCAACCGCAGGGGCTTTTGGCCGAGGCTCTGCGTGTGTTCAACCGATGTAATTAACTGTTAAACAAACATTAAACGTGGATACTTTAAGTTACAAAACAACATCTCCCAACGCCGAGAGCGTAGAGCGCGAGTGGGTAGTTATCGATGCTACCGACCAGGTTCTGGGCCGTCTCTGCGCAAAGGTTGCCCTGATTCTTCGCGGCAAAAACAAACCCTGCTACTCGCCTAACGTAGAATGTGGCGACAACGTTATCATCATCAACGCCGACAAGGTCAAGCTGACCGGCAAAAAGTGGACCGACCGCGAATATCTGAGCTATACCGGCTATCCCGGCGGCCAGCGCAGCGCTACTCCCGAAATTCTGATGAAGAAGTCGTTCAACAAGCACGTTAAACCCGGTCATCACCCCTTGTTTATCAAGGTTGTAAAGGGTATGCTCCCCAAGAACCGTCTTGGTCGCGCCATCATTGAAAACATGCACGTTTACAATGGTCCCAACCATCCCCACGAAGGTCAGAACCCCAAAGTTATCGACATCAACACAATTAAATAATAGATTGAAGCCTTATGGAAACAATTAATGCAGTAGGTCGCCGCAAGGCCGCAATCGCTCGCGTGTTTGTTAAAGAGGGTAACGGCGCTATCACCATCAACAAGCGTCCGCTTGAAACCTATTTCCCCTCGTCAATCCTCCAATACATTGTTAAGCAACCGCTTAACACTCTCGACGCTACCGAGAAGTATGACATCCATGTCAACCTCGACGGTGGTGGCTATAAGGGACAGGCCGAGGCTCTTCGCCTTGCTATCGCCCGCGCCCTCGTTAAGATTAACCCCGAGGACAAGCCCGCCCTCCGTGCCGAAGGTTTCATGACCCGCGACCCGCGTTCTGTTGAGCGTAAGAAACCCGGTCAGCCCAAAGCCCGCAAGCGCTTCCAGTTCTCGAAACGTTAATCGACCGAACGGACACACTCGGAATCGACCGAGCCTGACCCGCCCGTGGCACGGCTGCCCGCAACTCGCGGCGGCATAACGGCAACGGCGCGATGGCTCGACAATCATAAAAATGCCCCTCGGGGCGAGTGTTTAGTATCTAAACCGCGGCGATGGACACGTTCCCTACCCCACGGTTGTAAATCATTACCAACAGAACGTAAACAAAACTACAAACCACAATGTCAACACCCACATTTGACCAACTCCTCGAGGCAGGTTGCCATTTCGGTCACCTTAAGAGAAAATGGAATCCTGCCATGGCTCCCTACATCTTCATGGAGCGCAACGGTATCCACATCATCGACCTCTACAAGAC
>JAFLTK010000325.1 GCA_022511505.1 Muribaculaceae bacterium | reverse complement strand
AAGGGAACTCATAAACAGACCCTCAACAAGCATGTTGGGATAGTCAGTCGGGCCGTTGAGCGAGAAGTTGAAGTTTCCGACGAGGCCAAAGAGGGGCACGTCGAGTTCGAGCACGCGGCGCAATATGACCTCGGCAAGAGGGCGATCAAACGTGTGTTTATAGAAGGCGGCGGTTCCGGGCGACGACAGCGCTCCCCCACCCGAGTTGTTGTGAACCGAGATGGCGATGTCTACGTTGGCTTCTTTCCAGATGCGTTTGCGTTCGGTCATCGACGGACCGGTGTCTCCATCGCGCGTCAACACAACCGTAGCGCCGGCGCGTTCAAGCATGTCGCGCAATTTGAGGACGATGTCGAGGTTGAGGTCTTTCTCTTTAAGACCCGACGGCGAGACGGCACCCGAGTATTCCCCACCGTGGCCGGCATCGAGACCCACGACAAGACCTTTCATTCCAACGTTCTCGGGACGGTGGCGCACGTCGATTGTCAGTGTATTTCCCTGATAGTCAATCGAGAATCCCCACTGATATTTTTCTTTCAAATGGATAATTACGCGGTATACGTCGCTTTCAACTTGCTGAAAGTCAACATAATCGATTATTCCGAGGTCGAGGGTGCGTTGTGTAATCCAGTTGCTGTTGTCGGTGGCTCCAAAGAGGTCGACTGTGATGACCGACGGGGCAAGTTCGGTGCGATATTGGTAAGCGAGGCGAGTCGGCAGCGAGACCGAGACGCGGTCGGTGCGTCCCGTGTTGGTTACACTCCAACTACCGGTGTTGACAATCGGATTACCGGCCGATGCGGCGACTGTATACTGTTTCTCGATATAGGCAAAACGCGTTTTGGACAACGCAACGCGATAGAGGTCGCCCTTCTCTCCATCGACTTTAAGCGTAATGCCGGGAACAAGGTAGCCCATTTTTGAACCGCCAAGACGGTCGTCACCGTTGCCGAACTGCAGGTAAGCACCGGGGGTGGTTGTGACATAAATCGGGTTGTCAAGCGACGTTGTGCGTTCGCCGGCAAGGGGGTCGACATTACTACCGGCATCAACCGTCCCGGCCTCCTTTCTAAATATGTGGAAGGTCTTGCGGGCAGTCTCGCCATTTTTCTCGGCCACAACAGTTACCTCGTTATCACCCGGAATTAGAGCCACTTCGGCGCCAAACGACCCGGTCGGATACACTCGGGCAGTCGTCCCGTTTATCGTCGCGGTAGCACCCGGCTCGGTTACAGCCACAACGACCTGAGTCGCTGTCGTGACGGTGTCTCGGTTACCACTATAAATCTTCAGCGGCAACCCCTCGGCCGCAAACGCGGGCAGCGCAGCGACGGCAATCATCGTTAAAAATAGTCGTTTCATGATATGATTTGGTTATGAAATGTATTATCCACAAAGGTAATTAAAAATTTTTGATTTTTGTTCTTTTTATGTTTGATAGCAATATAACCTCCTCAAAAATCTCCTTTTACTTTGCTCAAACTCGCTGATATTCGGTGTGTGCCGTGGAACTGCACCACTTTCACTAACCCCACATACGAGCGAAGCGAGTTTGGCAGTCACTCTCACAGAGAATTGTCCTGAAGGGACAATCTCTCAGTCAACAACTTAGCGAAGTGAAATCTCGTCCCTCCGGGACGATTCCGGGAGGGGGACACTGTCCGCGCACTGCGCGCTTCGCGCTTGTACGCGGTTATTGAAATATTCATCGCTCC
>JAFLTK010000246.1 GCA_022511505.1 Muribaculaceae bacterium | reverse complement strand
ACATTCAATGGATGTGAAATCTTAGAGGACGTTGTTTTCAACGAAAATCCTGCGTACCAACCTGATCTGGCAATAGGCAATTATACTTTTGCTTCGTTGGAAATGTTAAAGGCTGTAACATTACCCCAGCGTCTCATTTCATTAGGGAACTATACATTTGCTTATTGCAGTGCTCTGCAAGGCATAGTCCTTCCTAATAAGATGCAAACTATGGGAACCTATGTTTTCAGAGATGACATCTCTCTTGAATATGCCACTCTTTCAAATTCCTGTGCTTGGTTGAAAGAAGGTGTATTCTATGGCTGTAATTCACTGAAAGCAATTTCTATCCCGCCGATTGTTAATAAGATGGATACCAAATTGTTTGCGTATTGTTCATCACTTTCGGACGTACGATTCGAAAGCAATTCCGAATTATTAGAAATAGCTTATGGAGCCTCTCAAACAAATTACGGATTGTTCCGCGATTGCCCGGTGGAAACACTTTATCTCGACCGTTGGCTCTCATACAATACCGATCAAGCAAGTCGTTCCCCATTTTATTCAATTGCTGAATTGAAGAACTTGACTTTTGGCGAAAACGTACAGGTTGTTGATAAATATATGTTCTCGTATTGCACAGGACTTGAAGAAGTAGTACTACCCGATAATATTACTTCGGTTGGTCTTTGGGGTTTCAGAGGATGCTCATCGTTAAAGAATGTACAGTTCAGCCAAAAACTGAGTCAGGTGAGTGATTATGGTTTTGCAGAATGCTCCTCGCTTGATAATGTCATATTCCCTTCAAGTATGACCTCAATAGCCATTTATAGTTTCTCTAACTGTACTTCCTTAAAATCTCTTGACCTCGGTAACTCACTGATGATTATTGGTGCAAACTCCTTTATGAATGACAGCGCGCTCGAAGGAATTAATCTTCCGGAGACTCTTTATGGGTTAGGCGTGGAAGCATTTATGAACTGTTCTTCTTTGCCTTATGTAGAAATCAAAGGTGTAACTTCGGTTGGCCAAAGAGCATTTCAAGGTTGTAAAGGCCTTAAGTGGGTTTCTCTCAGCAGTAAAACCACCTCTCTTGGTGAAAATTGTTTTGCCGGATGTACATCTATCGGCTACGTTAAATCGTTTGCAGAATTTCCCCCTCAAGGCCTAACATTATTTGCAACGGGAGTACCTGAAGAAGGCACTTTGTTTGTCCCTGAATACTCAATAATGTATTATCAATATGATCCAACCTGGGAGAATTGGTTGAATATCAAGCCACTTACTGACAATGTACTCGTTAGCTCCATTTCACTCAATAAGAAAGAAATTTCTTTAAAGGCAGCTGAAACAGACCAACTTATAGTAACAGTTTCCACAGACGCAACTGAAAAAGGTGTGATATGGAAAACTTCTGATGAAAATGTCGTTTCAGTTGATGAGCAAGGAAACATCACGGCTATATCTGTTGGCGACGCCATAGTTTCGGTTCAAGCCATTGATGGCTCAGGCGTGAAAGATGAATGCCATGTTACAGTAGTTCCCACACTTGTTGAAGAAGTCAAGATCACTGGTTCTAGTACAACTTTGAAGAAAGGTCGCACATTAGAGTTAGCCGCTTCTGTTCTGCCTGTAACTGCTACAAACAGCAATATTATTTGGTCCTCTTCAGATAATAAAATCGCAGAAGTAGATGACGATGGAATTGTGACTGCAATTTCAGCCGCTAAAGTACAAATTATGGCTACCGCTGTGGATGGTTCATCAAAATTCGGAACATTTGAATTGACAGTTATTCCTCCAACTTTAGGAGACTCTAATGACAATGACGAGGTTACAATTACTGATGCCGTCAATACTGCAAACTTTGCAATCGGTAACCCGGTCGAAAACTTCAATCAAGAAGCAGCCGATGTTAACGGTGACAACCGTATTACGCTTGCCGACGCTTCGGGAACGATTACCATTATTCTTGAGCAACCGGTTGAAACTTCCGTCGCTTTGATGAAAGTAAAATCTATAATGGCTGAAAACAACGCCGACTTCCTCGTGGTTGAAGACTTCTCGGTTAAAGCCGGTCAATCTGTTTCAGTTCCTGTAATGCTTGATAACACTGTAGATTACGTGGCACTCCAGGCTGATATCACCGTTCCTGAAGGAATGAAGATTGAATCCGTCACTATCGGCAACCGTGCGGAATCCAATCATTCGTTAATCACGAAACGTATTGATGCCAATACGGTTCGCATTGTTCTATTTGATTTGAGCAATTCTGAATTTGCTGATAATAATGAACCGCTGTTCAATATCAATGTAATTTCAAATGAAATTCTTCGAGGTGAAATCGTTATCGGCAACATAATTGCTTCAGATGCCTCTGCTAACGAATATAATCTTTATTCTACAGGTGGTAACTTCTCTGATATGTCAGGGGTGGATAATGTATATTCTTCGAACATCCGCATTGAAGCCGCTGAAAACGCCATCAAAGTTTTCAATGCCGAGAAACAAGAAGTTGCAGTCTTTACTACAGATGGTACAACTATCGCACGCTTTGTTGCTAAAGCAAACATCGAGACTATAAGTGTCGTACCGGGAATTTATGTAGTATCTGCCGGTGACAATGCAGTTAAAGTAGTTGTGAAATAAAGGAGACTGCAAGATGAATAAAATAAATATAATAAAACTAATCCTGCTGTTGACATTGCTTTTCGGAGCAATGTCAGCGGCATGGGCTGAAGACCGCTTTTACATTGATGCGGTCAATATAGAGCCGGGTGAAACCAAGACCCTCGCTTTCAATCTTGACAACTCGCAAGATTTCTACGGCTTTCAAGCAGATATCAGCCTCCCGGAAGGTGTGGAAATAGTTATGACCGGCAACAAGGCAGACATAACTCTTTCACCCAGAATGGACGCAAGTTATACCGTAGTTTCCAACCTGCTGTCTTCGGGTGCCGTGAGATTAGGTACATTCTCAACCTCGCATACTCCGATTAACGGCAATAGCGGAGCTTTGATATATCTTAAAGTTTCGGCAGACGACAGTTTTGCCGGTGGCACTATTTCACTCACCGATATTCTCTTTATTGATGCCAGCGACCGTGACGTTCAGTTGCCGGATTTCAGCATTGATTTGGGAGCAGTACATAACAATAGTTTTTACATTCCCGATTTCAAAATTTCTGTCGGGGAGACTAAAACCGTATCAATAATTCTTGATAATGAAACTCCATTTACTGCTTTCCAAACGGACATTTATCTTCCTGAAGGATTGACAATCGAAACCAACTCTTTTGTGCTGTCGTCTCGTGCAGCTGGCACACACTCCGTTTCTGCCAAAAGTTTTTCCGATGGAAGAACACGCATAGCTTGTCTATCGACCGGCAATGATGTGTTTACCGGGAATTCGGGAGAACTACTGAACTTCAATATCACAGCGGATAAAGATGTGGCCGAGACTTGTCAGATAGAGTTAAGAAACAAAATCTTCTCGATGGCCAATGCCAAGGAGTATCTGGTGCCTAATTCCACGACAAATGTCACTACCGTTGAATTGCAGGACGCTACCTCGGGCGACCTCAACGAGGACGGCTCTATCAACACAATTGACTTGAACATGATGATAGACCATATCGTTTCAGGCACACTTAATTTCAAGTTTGCCAACGGCGATATGAACAGCGATAGCACAATCAACTCGATTGACCTAAATATTCTGATTGATAAGATTATTAACGGAAATTAAACCTTGATTATGAAAAAATATCTTTTATCGGCTACCATTGCTTTGCTTGGCGCAATCCCCGCGCTTGCCGACGAGGACCCGATTCTCGACTCTCTTGGCTACGAGAATTACCTCTATTGCAAGTCGGGTCACATCTATTATGATGACTGGGTTGTTGTCAATCAGCAAAACGAGGGTACGCTAATCCTCTACCTCCACAATGTTACCGAAGACTTCAACTCTTTCCAGTTTGACATCTTTGTCCCTGAGGGCTTTAGTATTGCAAAAAAGACAGTTACCGAAGGCCGCGAGACACGCGAGGTGGACAATATAGAAATGAATAACCCCAATAAAACTGTTGACCACTCGTTTGCTGCCGGTGAACGAAATGAAGACTACGGTCATTTTATCCGCGTGCTCTGCTACTCAACAACAGCAACTCCTATCTATACAACTTCACCCGAATGGGGAGAAGAGTATGACCGCCTGATGAATATCACGTTCAAGGTGCCTGATGATTTCAATTCAAATAATCGTCAGGTTCCCGTAGTTATAAAGAATATTCTATTTGCGTCCAAAAATTATTCCCACTATATGCAGGATGTACCTTTCACGTTTGTAACCAATAATATTGCTACCGGCGTTGATAATGTCAAGGTCGACGGCGTGGAAGTTCTTGAGGGTGTCTATGACCTTTATGGTCGCCGCTATGACAATGCCGAGAATCTTACCCCCGGCGTTTACGTTGTCAACGGCGTCAAGCAATTGATTAAATAAACCTTTATAATTCTATATTTGCGATGAGGGCGTCCCGAAGCGGGGCGCCCTCTTGTTGATGATGGATGTCGATGGCGGTGGTTTATCGCGATTTAACGCGGTTTATCGCGATATAGCGCGGTTTATCTCGGTTTATCACGATTTAACTCGATAGAACGGTTTGATAATAAGCGAGGGCGCTTCCCGGGATTGGGGAAGCGCCCTCGATGTTGAAATATTCTTTATAACGGCGGGTTAGTTGCCGTTGTAGAATTTGAGCATGTTGTTTTGGACTTTCTTGTTGCCGAGGAGCACGCGGTTGAGGTTGCGCATCAGGGGGCTTGCACCGCGGGTCTGGTTGTATTGCATGGCGGCCTCGTCAAAGCTGTAGGGGCGCTCTGACGCGTCGACGCCATAGATGGTGAAGACGATGACGCCGTTGTTGCTCTTAACGGGGCCGACAATCTGGCCGGGCTTGGCGTTGGCAACCTGTGCGGTCAGTTCGCTTTCATAGCCGCCTATGCCGGGGATGTAGAGCTGGCCGAAGGTAACGGCGGCCGAGTCAACCTGTGTGCCCATAACCTGAGCGTAGCCGGGAACGTCCTTTGCTTTGCCCTTGTAGTCGTTGATGAGTTTCTCGCCCTTCTTGTTGTTGCGGACGGTTGAGGTCAACATCGCGTTGAGCTGGGGGTCGGTGTAGGGGATGTAGTCTTTGAAGATGTCGTTAACGGCTACAACGACGAGGCGGTCGGTGTTGTCGTCAAAGATGGGCGAAACCTTGCCCTTGCCGGCGTCCATAATCCATGCGATGATGTTGCGAGAGTCTTCGAGACGGCCGAGGGTCGGGGTCGAGGCGCTGACTCGAGCGGGGATGGCGTTATAGTTGGCGGCAGTTGCGTTGGCGGCAAAGTCGGCGGCGTTTTTGTTGTTGTCGATGAACTCCTGGAGGTCGTCGGTCAGTTTGTTGATGGTGTTGACCGAGGGCTCGACGGTGTAGGTGATAATGGCGAGGTCATAGACGGGGACGGGCTGGCGACGTGCGCGAACGCGGAAGATGCGGCCTCCGTTGTCGAGCGAGTCGGGAGTGAAGTATGTACCGACGGCGGCGTTGTTGATGACGTCACGTATGCCGGCATAGTTGGGGTCAACGAGCGAGAGCCATGCGCTGTCCTGAGCCTGGGCAACGATGGGCGACTGTGAAGCCTGGGCCCAAGTGGTGCCGTTGTTGAGGGCGTTGACGAGCGAGTCGAGTTGAGCGCGAGTTCCTTGAACGGCGAGGAAGTCGATGTTGACCGAGTCAACGTCGGCGCTCTTGCCGAGGAGTTTGGCGATGGTGTAGGTGTCGCCGAGGCTGCTGATGACCTTAACGTCGTTAACGGCGAGAGAGTCAAGGTGTTTCTTGATGTTGGGGTCGCGAACGGCAGCTGCGGTTACTTTGTTGCGGTCGGAGATGAAGCCGTTGAGACCGTTGAGGCCGGCGAGGTCGTCTTCCTGACGCAGTGCTGTAACAGCCTGCTCAACGAGTTGAGCGGCAGCGGCGCGGTCGTCGAGCGACGGGGCGATGGTGACGGCGATGTAGTTGACGTCGCGAGTCTCTTCGTCAAGGCGGTAGCGATTGCGGGTGCGGTCATACTCGGCCTTGATGTCGGCGTCGGTGACTTCAATCTGGTCATCGGGAACCGAGATGAGGTCTTTCTTTGTGTAGGCGATATTTGAGGTCGAGGCGTTCTCGTCATAGATGGCCTTTGCGTCGAGGTTGTTGGCGGTTATGGCACCCATGAAAAGGTTGGTGAACTTGGCCTGAAGGAGCTGCTCCTCGATTTGCTTTTCGAGGCCAATCCAGTATTCTTTGATTTGCTGGGCTTGCTCGGGCTGCATGCCATATTTGCCGGGGTTGAAAGCCATGTCGTGGACCATGCGGGCGCTTTCGATGCCGGTCTGGCTATAAACCATTTGGTCAACAAACTGGCTCTGAGCGCCAAAGATGGCGTCGGTCAGTTCGGCGTTGGTAACGGTCAGGCCAAGGGCGTCAACTTCGTCCTGGAAGAGGGCCTCGGCAATCATCTGGTCGAGGACCTGCTGCTGGAGGATAGCCTGGTCGATTTTTTGGCCCGACTGCTGATACTGCTGGTTGGCCTGCTCAACGCGGCGCTGGAATTGCTGAACGTCAATCTTGTGACCGTCGACCTTGGCGATGGTCGTGCCGGTTCCAAAGAGGGTACGGCCCGAGGTGAAGAAGTCGCCGATGATGAAGGCGAGCAGGGCAAGGCCGATGATTACGAGCAAGAAAACAGACTTGCTTCTGATTTTTTCAAGTGTTGCCATTTATTTGATAGTGTTTTTAATATTTGCGTGGTTTTAATCAGCGTCAAGGGGCAAAATCGACGGGTCAGCCCGGCCGATTTTGCCTTTAAAGCACGCAAAGATAGTGATTTTTGTCGACGCGACAAAACATTATTTAAATAGAATGGTCAAAAAAGGATAAAAATGCCGATAAAACGGTTGGCGAAGGGTAGTGAAGGGCTCTAACCGGGCTGTAACGGAGTGGGTTGCAGCCCGGTTAGAGGGTTGGGTTAGAGGACGTCGGCAAAGGCTTCTTTCACCTTGTCGACGTGGTCGGTTTCCTCCCATGGGAACAGTTTGACGGTAACGTCGTGCAATTTGCCGTCGGCACCGCGCAGTTGCTTGGTGACCGTGTGGGGCTCGCGGCCCACGTGGCCGTAGGCGGCAGTCTCGCGGTAGATGGGCGTGCGCAAGTCGAAGCGCTTTTCGATGGCTGCCGGGGTCATGTCAAAGATGGCGGCAACGCGGTCAGAGATTTCGGCGTCGGTCAGGTTGACGGCCGCAGTGCCGCGAGTGTTTACATAGAGGCTGACGGGCTCGGCACGGCCGATGGCGTAGGCAACCTGAACGAGGACCTGACGGGCGATGCCGGCGGCGACGAGGTTTTTGGCGATGTGGCGTGCGGCGTAGGCTGCCGAGCGGTCGACCTTGGAGGGGTCTTTGCCCGAGAATGCACCGCCGCCGTGGGCACCGTGGCCGCCGTAGGTGTCGACGATTATTTTGCGCCCGGTCAATCCGGTGTCGCCGTGGGGGCCGCCGATGACAAACTTGCCGGTCGGGTTGACATGGAGGATATAGTTGTCGTCAATCATGTCGGCATGTTCGCGCGGGAGGCGGCTTTTGACTCTTGGTATCAGGATGTTACGGACGTCCTCTTTGATTTTGTTGACCATCGCGGCGTCGGCTTCCTGCTGGGTGAGGCCGTCGCCGGGGAGGATAAATTCGTCGTGTTGGGTGGAGATGACGATGGTGTGGACGCGTTGAGGAACGCCGTCGGGTGAATATTCGACAGTGACCTGGCTTTTAGAGTCGGGGCGCAAGTAGGAGCGCGTCGCGCCGTGGGCGTCGACATAGACCATTTCGCGGCCCTCGCGGCGAATTTCGGCCAACTCCTTGAGCAGCAAGTGGCTGAGGTCGATTGAAAGCGGCATGTATCGCGAAGTCTCGTCGCAAGCATAGCCGAACATCATGCCTTGGTCGCCGGCACCCTGTTCGGCAGGTGTTTCGCGCACGACTCCGCGGTTGATGTCGGGACTCTGGCCGTGAAGTGCCGAGAAGATGCCACAGGACTCGGCTTCAAATTTCAGCTCGGCGCGGTCATAGCCTATTTGGGCGATGACATCGCGAGCAACCTCTCGAATATCGACGTAGGCCTCGGTGTTCACCTCGCCGGCAATCACTACCTGGCCGGTGGTGACAAGGGTCTCGCAAGCCACCTTGGATTGGGGGTCAAGATATAGAAGTTGGTCAAGAATGGCGTCAGAAATCTGGTCGGCGACCTTGTCGGGATGCCCTTCGCTGACCGACTCGCTGGTGAAAAGATAGTTTTTCTGCATAGTCACTAATGGATATAACTTTGTGGTTTATAGACAAAAAGAAATGCAACCGGCACATAGGTCAACGGGGCGGTTGAACGGATGTGGCGCTTGCAACACAAGGGGTAATATCCAAATGTCGAGCCGCGGTGGCCGACAGGGGGACAGCAGTTTTAGCATTTTTTTTTGGAGTGGTTGCAAGCAGCCAAATTTGTCCACTCATTCCCGGCCGAGGCCGTGAGCGGTGCAAAGGTACAACATTCCTGCAACCTCTCCAAATTTTTAGGGGATGAAATTATTTTCTGAAATTTTTTCGCCCTTCGGCTATCGGTTGGCGAGAGCGGTAGCGAGGGCGGCGGCGAGCTGGTCGGGGCAGGAGGTGCCGCGACCGCGGCAGTCGATGCCACGCAAGGCGGCGACGACCTCGTCGACCTTGCGGCCACGAGCAAGCGCGGCCACGCCTTGAGTGTTGCCGGCACATCCGCCGTCAAAGGTGACGCCTGTGATGACGTCGTTATCGTCGATGTCGATTTTGATAAGGCGCGAGCAAACTCCCGCCGGCTTATATTCAATAGTCATAATTTAAAGTGTTATGGGGTTATCTTTTGCTGTTCCTTTTCTTATCTGAAGGTCGATGTTATACTGTCTCTTAAATCTTATTTGGGCTTTCACGAACTCCATCTTTGATGCACTCGTCGGACCACTGTTGAGGGTCACTATGCGGGCACGAATATTTTCAGAGGCATTAGGGGTCGGTAGAAATAATCGATGATTTATTGTGTCTTCGAGTTGCTTTATTGCATGGGAGATGTTTTTCCCTTTCAACTCTACGAAAACGGCCGTCCCCAGGTCTCCTTTGGTCGCGACAATCAATTTATCGCATTTGTTTCCTTCAATAATCGCTTTGCCATCTATCTGATATACAACCGACTGAATGCCTTTGTCGATGTCGGCTCGATAGGTGCGATTGTTTTCAGAAACGGAAACCGTTTTACGGATGCTTAGGGGCTGTTCAGGTTTACACCCCATATCATCAAGCCTTTTCATTCTCGCGGTAGCATAATTACTCATATATGATTCCATTAAGAGTTCCAAATAGTTGGTCATATATGTCAGATGCACCGTCAAGATAGGTCCCGTCAATCATCAGTAACTCTTGGTCAATAATGTTGGTTGCATTACCATCGATTATCTGCCATGCTGCTACATCTTCGTGTCTCAAAGCCGGTATTGTCTCGCTAACGCCGAGTGATGAAACTGGTTCATTGTTTGCAACTCGATCAGCCAGCATCATAACATTTAAGGCTGTCAGAATATATGGACTATGGGTCGCAATTGTCAGGTCCATATCGGCATTGCGGGAAGATTGCAAAGTCTGTATAAGGAATTTCATCAGCCCCCATTGATTAGTCGGGAAAAGGCTCAGTTCAGGTTCCTCAAGATGGATGCTGACCCGTTTATTTGGGAATTTGCCAATATCGGTGGTAGCCTTAAATTTTGAGAGGTTGTCGGTCTCGGCGAGGTAGCGCACGATGGTCGAGTTTAGAGCCTCAACGATGTCATAGTGTGAAGCAAAATATTGCATTATAAAATGAAGCGCAACGCTACTTTGTATTCCTGACGACGCCCCGGTCAGTGGCAGATTCTCAAATTGTCCGTCGCTGCTGACATATACTCTTTTGACGCCGTTGGTTTTCTTAACCATCATTTTGACGCCGAGATAGGCCATTTCAGAATTGTTGATATGGTCGATGGCCTTCTGGAAATTAAGGAATGTTTCGTCGAGATAGAACATGTTGTGCCTTAACGAGAGATTCCCGGCGGCAAGATCGGGAATCAGACACCGCTTATCAGAGATATAGGCAATCTTTTGAATTGTCAGTTCTTCTTGATTAACAGACTTTTTGGGAAATTGGATCTTTCCATCTTTAATGCAGATTATAAAATCTCCACATTTATAGGTAATAGAAGACTCGTTGCTAAGGTAGACTCTAAGTCCATTCTTGGCAAGCAACGTATCGACTCTGAGGCGAAAGGGACTGGTAGTAATCCCCGAGGCTTTTAGATAGGAACGAATACATGTCATCTTATATATCCATCTCAACATGGCCAGTACTTTCATGATGGTACTTTTCCCGGAACCGGACTGACCTATGAAAAGATTGACTTTCTTTAAATCATTTAACTTTACATCCTTGATGGGACCAAAGTTGCTGATTTCGAGAGATTCATTCATGATAATTAATTGTTGATGGGTGGAGATTATTGGAGGGGGCGGATGAGGATGCGGGGTGCGGAGCCGGGGGTGTCGCCGGCGGGGAAGCGGTCGAGGATGGGAGTGAGGTCGGTGTCGCCGTAGTGGTAGGGGTAGACGATGGCGGGTTTAATCATCTCGATGGCGTGGATTGCCTGAGTGGGGGTCATGGTGTAGGGTTGGTTGACGGGGAGGAAGGCGATGTCGATGTTTTCGTCGGCAAGGCGTGCCATCGGGGGAATGTCCTCGGTGTCGCCGGCCACATAGATGGTGAAGCCGTCGATTCTCAGGAGATAGCCCAGGTCGCCGCGAGCCTCGGGGTGGAAGTTTTCATGGCCGGGCGTGATGTTATAGGCCGGGGTTGTTTGGAGCGAGATGCAGCCGGGGACGATGTCGGCGGTTTGGCCCACCTTGAGTGGACGTGCGCCGGGGAGCATGGCGGCGACAGCCTCGCTTGTCATCACGACGGTCGAGTCCTTGGTGAGGCGCTCGACGGCAATGGGGTCGAGGTGGTCATGATGCTCGTGGGTGACGAGGATGAGGTCGGCTTTGGGGAGGTTGGTCAGCGAGTCGCCAAAGATAGTGACGGGGTCGACATAGACCATGAAGCCGTCGATATCAAAGGCTACCGAGCCGTGTTTGATGGAAACGACGGTAACTGAGCGTCCGGCCGGCGTTGTATATTGGTCATAACTGTAGCCCGACGCCTTTATAGCGTCAAGGTTGGCGGCGTGAGAGCCGGCGGCGGTGCAGGATGCCTGTAACATAACGATGGAGAGTAATATAAGGATTGAAAATAGACGTTTCATAAGCGGGGGAGGGGAGTTGGCGGTTTAGAAAGCAGGGCGCAAACGAGGTTGCGCCCTGCGGTTTCTGTTTTGTGGTTAAAGGTTAAGGAATTAACGATATAACCGCTATGTTAGTTAACCTTTGTATTCAATTTTCTTGTAGCGGGGAACAAGAAGTTTCATGATGATCCAACCAACGAGGTAGGCGACACCACAGATGCAGAAGACGATGAAATAGCCTGCGGGCTTGCCGGTGAAACTCATGAACGACATCTGAACCTGCTCGGCGTAGTCAAAGAGCATACCGGAGCCTTTGTTGATCAGGAATGAACCGATACCGCCGGCCATACCACCGATACCGATGATGGTAGCGATTGTGCTCTTTGGGAACATATCACCAACAACCGAATAGATGTTGGCACTCCACGACTGATGGGCAGCGCCGGCAATACCGATGATGATGATGGGCCACCACTGAGAGTAAGCACTCAAAGGCTGGGCGGCAAGGGCGAGCAAGGGGAAGAGGGCAAAGATGAACATCGCTTTCATGCGGGCGGCATAGGGGTCGACCTTGACACCGCGGCGAGCAGCGCTGTCGATGAAGATTGCCGGGAGTTTACCGCCATAGATTGACAGCATGGTGATTGCATAGAGAACGAAAATCATCCACATACCTTCGCCTGAAGATGTCGAGAGCTTAAAGACGTCGCTGATATAGGCGGGAGTCCAGAAGAGGAAGAACCACCAAACGCCGTCGGTCAAGAACTTGCCGAAGAACACGGCCCAAGTCTGCGGGTATTTGAACACCTGAAGGAAGGGGATAGAGCGCTCTTCAGAGTCTTCCTCGACGGCCTTCTGCTTGGGAGTCTCATCGGGAGTGTCGTTATCCTGCTCGATATAAGCGAGTTCGGCTTGGTTGACGAAGGGGCTGTTGGCGGGTTTCTTGTAGAGGAACACCCAGAAGCCCATCCAGACGAAACCGAGGGCACCGATGACGATAAATGCCATTTCCCATCCGTTACCAACGCCGATGCTCTGGAAATACTTGGCGAGCGGGCCGATAGAGAACGGGGCGATAAGAGCGCCAACGGCCGAGCCGGCGTTGAAGATGGCCGTAGCGTATGCGCGGTCACGTTTGGGGAAGTATTCGGCGGTAACCTTGATGGCTGCGGGGAAGTTGCCGGCCTCACCGAGGGCGAGGATGGTTCGTGCTGCGATAAAGAAGTAAACCGAAACGGTTGCAATCATGAGGGCCACGTCGCCGGTAGCGTTCAGAAGCTCGTGAGCGTCGTGGAGATTGACGGCGTGCTCGGTTGCCCAGCCGCAAGCGGCATGGAGGCAGGCGCCGGCACTCCAAACGCCGATTGCCCAGAGATAACCCTTCTTGGTTCCCATCCAGTCGATGAAACGACCGGCCAGGAGGTTGGCAACGGCATAGACTATTGAGAAAATCGCGGTGATTGTACCATAATCATTATCAGTCCAGTGGAACTCGGGCGAGATGAACTCTTTCCACGTCAGCGAGAGCACCTGACGGTCCATGTAGTTGACCGTCGTGGCGAGGAACAGGAGGATACAGATTGTCCAACGGAAGTTGGTCATGCGGGCATTTGCTGCCTGAAGAGGTGTTGTTGCTGCCATCGATGCTTAGAATTTGAAGTAATTTTTAGCATTGTTGTAGCAGATATCCTCAATCATCTGATTGACACGCGCTTCCTCGAAACCGGTGTAGGGGATTTCACCGTTTTCGACATCGGTGCCGACGAGGTTACAGAGTGTGCGGCGGAAATATTCGTGACGCGGGTAGGACAGGAACGAGCGAGAGTCGGTCAACATACCGACGAAGCGGCTGAGCAGACCGAGGAGCGACAGGGCGTTCATCTGTTTCTGCATGCCGTCTTTCTGGTCCAGGAACCACCAGCCCGAGCCAAATTGAATCTTGCCGGGGATTGAACCGTCCTGGAAATTGCCGAGCATGGTTGCCATCACCTCGTTGGCACAGGGGTTGAGGTTGTAAAGGATAGTCTTTGTCAACTTGCCGCGGCTGTTGAGGGTGTCGAGGAACTTGGCGCAAGACTTGGCAGTGGTGAACTCACCGATAGAGTCAAAACCGGTGTCGGCACCAAGGAGTTTGAACATCTTTGAGTTGTTGTTGCGGATAGCGCCATAGTGGAACTGCTGGGTCCAACCGGTCTCATAGTCCATTTCGCCAAAGATAATGAGCATGGCGCTCTTGAACTTGCGGATTTCTTCGCCGGTCAACTCCTTGCCGCCATAAACCTTGTTGAAGATTTCGCGGACTTCCTCGTCGGTATAGTCGGTTGCATAGAACTCTTCGATACCGTGGTCGCTCAAGCGGCAACCCATTGATTCAAAGAAGTCGTGACGTTTCTGGAGAGCGTCAATCATGTCCTCAAACTTGTTGATTTCCACGCCCGATACTTCGGCGAGTTTCTCAACGTAGGCGCGGAACTCAGCGGGAACCTCAACGGCCATAGCCTTGTCAGGGCGCCAGGTGGGAAGCATCTTGATTTCAAAACCGCTGTCGCGAACGGCCTTGTGGTACTCGAGCGAGTCAACGGGGTCGTCGGTGGTGCAAACGACCTCGACGTTGTAGCGACGCATCAGGCCGCGGGCGGTCATGTTGGGGTCGTTCTGGAGTTTGTCGTTACACTCGTCAAAGATTTCGCGGGCAGTCTCGGGGTTGAGAAGTTTGTCGATGCCAAAAGCGGTCTTCAACTCGAGGTGGGTCCAGTGGTAGAGCGGGTTGCGGAAGGTGTAGGGAACGGTCTCGGCCCACTTTTGGAATTTTTCCCAGTCGGTGGTGTCGGTGCCGGTGCAATAGCGCTCGTCAACGCCGTTGGAACGCATGGCACGCCACTTGTAGTGGTCGCCGCCCAACCAGATTTCGGTGATTGACTTGAAACGGTGGTCATCGGCAACCATTTTAGGTATAAGGTGACAGTGATAGTCGATGATGGGCATTTTGGCCGCATGCTCGTGGTATAACTTCTGGGCTGTAGGGGTCAGCAACAAGAAGTCTTTGTCCATGAAGGGCTTCATTAGGTATTTGATTTTAAGATTAATAATTCAGGATTAGAGAGTTACGCCGTTTTTGAAGATTGAAATCTCGTGGATGCCGGCGAGCTCGGAGTTTACGCGACGGCCACTTGCAACTTCAAGGATGTAGGCGACAAAACGGGCGAGAACGGCGTCCATCGCTTCGTCCTCGACGAGGACACCGGCGTTGAAGTCAATCCACGCGGGTTTGCGCTTGGCGAGGCCGCTGTTGGTCGACACTTTCACGGTGGGGACAAAGGTGCCGAAGGGAGTGCCGCGGCCGGTTGTGAAGAGAACCATCTGACAGCCGGCGGCAGCGAGTGCGGTCGAGGCCACGAGGTCGTTGCCGGGTGCCGACAGCAGGTTGAGGCCGTTGTGGCTGATGCGGTCGCCATATTCCATGACGCCATAAACGGGGCTCTTGCCCGACTTCTGGGTACAGCCGAGGGCTTTCTCCTCGAGAGTCGAGATACCGCCGGCCTTGTTGCCCGGCGAGGGATTCTCGCCGACGGGCTCGCCGTGGCTGAGGAAGTATTCTTTGAAGTTGTTAATCAGCGAGATAGTCTTCTGAAGGTTGTCGATGTCGATGCAACGTTCCATCAGGATGGTCTCGGCGCCAAACATCTCGGGAACCTCGGTCAGCACGGTTGTTCCGCCCTGAGTGCAGCAAAGGAAGTCGCTGAACTCGCCAAGAAGCGGATTGGCGGTGATGCCCGAGAAACCGTCGCTACCGCCACACTTGAGGCCGATGCGCAGTTTTGACGCGCTCTGGGTGGTGCGCTTGAAAGTGCAAGCCTGCTTGTAAAGTTCACG
>JAFLTK010000324.1 GCA_022511505.1 Muribaculaceae bacterium | reverse complement strand
GCCTATGACCGGCTTCGACAGCCTCTGCCACTCGATGAGCGTCCTCTCTACCGGCGGTATATCGACCACCAGCGAGTCAATCGAGAAATGGAACACCCCCTACGTGAAGATATTGATGACCATCTTCATGTTTATCGGCGGTGTCAATTTCTCGCTCATCTACCGCATGGGGACGGGCCACATCCGCGACGCGTGGCGCAACGAAGTGCTCAAGATTTTCACCATCGTCATCATTGTCGCCACTGCCGTCACCTCCTTTATTATTGCTATCAACCCCGCCATCCCCATTACTGTCGAGTCGGTCTTGATTGACCCTCTGTTTCAGGTAGTTTCGATGATAACATCGACCGGCTATACCCTCGACGCGTTCAACAACTGGGGTCCGGTCGTGTTTCTCATCATGCTGTTGCTGATGGTTTCGGGTGGATGTGCCGGCTCGACGAGCGGCGGCACCAAGATTGACCGCTTCATCGTCCTCTTTCGCCATTGCCGCAACGAGATTGTGCGCTGTCTTCACCCAAACTCAATCCTGAGCGTCAGAACCAACGGCAAAATGGTGTCGCGCGACCTTGTCTCAAAGTCGATTGTTTTCCTCTGCCTCTTTGTGCTTATAACCATTGCCGCGACTATCGTGCTGACTGCCATGGGATTAGGTATAACCCACTCGCTGATGTTGTCGCTCATCTCAATTACCAACTCGGGCATCACTGTTCCCGGAGTTGCCGTCGATACCGAGTTCATCAACATACCCGAGGCCGGCAAATGGTTGCTCTCGCTGGTCATGCTCATCGGCCGCCTCGAGATATTCACCGTTCTGCTGATGTTCACCCCCGACTTCTGGCGCAAATAGGATACGCTCCCTGATTTTTGTCAGCCCTTGGCGGGTGTGAGCCCGGAGGGCGAAAAAAACGAGGAGCATTTTGCCCCTCGTTACAAATGATTGGACCGTTCTGGCCCCGGTAGTATACGTTAAAACTTTAAACACCCGTCGCTTCGCGGATTGGAGCAGTGATGCCGGTCAAGGCAGTCACGTTGACGTTGGCACCCTGAGGTATCTCGTCGACGTCCTTCACAATCATTACCGGATAGGTCAGAATGGCTGTGCCAACGGCCTTGTCTACCTGAAGAACTGTCACGTCAAGTTGAAGCAGATGTTCGCCCAAACTCTGACGAGAGGTGGGAATTGCGACGCCAAACGGGGCTACAAACATCGTCCCGGCAGGCTGATAATCCCATATATAGGTGACATTGCCAACCGACGCATCCTTAGTCCCGGCAACCGGCGTAACCGTCACCGCATTGACCATAAGGCTGTCGCCCTGAACAACATAGAACGTGCCGTCAACATTTGTAGCACCCTCAAATGCCACATCAAACGTCACCTGAGGAACATTGTCATCTTCGCTACATGCTGCCAACGCAATCAGCGGCAGTATCAGCAAACTGTAAAATAAACGTTTCATACGAGTCAAATTTTGTTTCAGATTTTGTGTATCAAATGTTGTTTCACATAGTGTGTTTCAAACATTTATCTTAAAAACACCTCCGCTCCCCGTTTTGTTCATGATGTGACGTCGCTGCTGTGACATCCAATGTCGTGAAATGTCATCTAATGCCGTGACGTGTCGTCTAATGCGGTAGGGACGCGACATGTCGCGTCCGCGCCTATTATGTTTGTTTTCAACACATTATGATGTGGACGCGATGTATCGCGTCCTTACCGTGCTATCCGGGACCGGTTCGGTCGA
>JAFLTK010000323.1 GCA_022511505.1 Muribaculaceae bacterium | reverse complement strand
TTTTATACAGTGCTTTCATCATCTGATTGCGTGGCGACAGTCGGGCGAAGGCTTTGTTGTTGCGCGTGGGATTGACGCGATTGCTCAGGTAGATGAAGATGATGTCATTGTCTGGGTCGACCCAAAAGGCGGTACCGGTGAAGCCGGTGTGACCGTAGGTATCAACAGGCGCACCGTTGACGGTTGTTCCGTCGGGCTGGATGGTCCACATGTCAAAGCCGAGGCCTCGGCGGCAGGTTTTTGACGGGCTGTTGGTGAACACGTCGACAGTCTCGCCCGAGAGAATCTGCTCGCCGCCGTATGAGCCTCCGTTGAGCCACATTTGCATCAGTTTTGCAAGGTCATTTGCGTTGCCAAAGAGGCCGGCGTTGCCCTGAATACCACCTGAAAAGGCTGCGAGTTCGTCGTGAACATAGCCGTGGACAAGTTGGCGACGCAAGTAGTTGTCTTGCTCGGTCGGGGCAATCTTGTCAAGTGAGTACCACTCGGTAGGACGGTAGCCAACGCGATACATCCCGAGCGGACCGAAAACTTCGGTGGCAACCCATTCTTCGTGGGGCACTTCGGTGGCATTTTGCTCGGCATCCATCAGCAGGCAGAAGTTGAGACATGAGTAGACGTGTGCCTTGGTCGGCGCGAGTTTGGCGTGATAGATGTGGTTCATGATGGTGTCAAACGTCACGTCGCCGACATACATTCCTCGGGCCATCTCGACGTCAAGTTCCGGGGTCGCGGCGGGCGAGAAGATGTCGCGGCGCATCTTTGCCTGACTATTGCCATAGAGACCATCCTCAATCTTGATGCTGTAAACGTTGTCTTGCTTTGACCGCATAATCGGTCCTGAGAAGGTCGACGGGTCCATCATCAGGTCATACATGTTGAGCGATGGCGGCATGCCGGTCTCGTGATAGAGCAACTCTCTGATAGTCAGTGTTTCCTTGTCGGTTCCACGCAAACCGGGAATGTAGGTCGATGCGCGTTCGTCGAGTTTTATCAGCCCTTCGTCGAACGCTTTCATGATGCCGGACAGGGTGCCGGTTGCTTTTGAAACCGAAGCGAGGTCATATATCGTTTCATCGGTGACAGGAATGTGGTTGACAAAATCGGTATAACCGTAGGATGAATTGACCACCACGTCACCTCTCTTGGCAATCAAAATTTGGCAACCGGGCACGGCACGTTCGGCGATGCTCTCGCGTGCAATCGAGTCGATAATGGCCTGAATGTTGCCGAGTCCGGCAGCCGCGGCCGTTGTGTATCCGAGTCGACTTTTGGCGATATTGACGCCGTCGCCCATCGCTGCCACATCTTTGATATTAACAGGGACACGTCCCGTCATGGCCACGCCACCAAAGATAGCCTGAGCTGCTGTTTCGCGAATTACGGGACTGTCGTCGTATGCCAGTACGAGGGTGGGGCACTTGGTGATGGCCGGTGCAAATTTTGAGAGATTGTAAAGTTTGTTGATGAAGAATACAGGCACAATGCCTTTGCGCTCGGCGAGACGGCTGAATGTTGCGCGGGTCTCGGCCGAGTCGTTGAACACGCCGACGATAACAACATCGGCATCGGCAATCTCTTGATACTGAGCAGTTGTCAACGTACCTTTTGGCGCACTGACCTCAACAACGGGAGCATACATCCCGCAATATTTCGCGAACTCGTTGCCTTTGTCGGCACCGAGAGAAACAACGGCAATCTTTGAACTGTTCAGTCCTCGAATGGGGAGGAGATTGGCATCGTTGCGAGCGGCGGTCATCATCGCGCGGGCAAGA
>JAFLTK010000322.1 GCA_022511505.1 Muribaculaceae bacterium | reverse complement strand
AATCCGTCAAAAAAATCCCCTGCACCCTCAAAGTTGGGCTCTATTAAATAAGTGCCGTCGGGCTTGATATAGCCATATTTGCCTTTTAGCTTAACATAAGCAAATCCCTCGCAGAACCGACCCGCATCAATAAACTTGGGTTCTACAAGAAAGGTGCCGTCGGGCTTGAGAAAGCCATACCAAAAGCCTTGTTGAACAATGGCAAAACCTTCGTGGAAATCCTTTACTCCGTCAAACTTGGGTTCTACAAGAAAGGTGCCGTCGGTCCTGATAAAGCCCCATTTGCCGGCAAGTTTAACACCGGCAAATCCCTCCCGGAAACTATTAACTTCATCAAACATGGGCTTAACAATCCAATTGCCATCAGAGTCAATCAAGCCATATTTGCCATTTTGACGTATTGCGCGAGGTAATTTCATTTTCCATTGATTATTAAAGGGGTGATTAGTCGATGACAAATATAATACAATTTAACGGGAAACAAAAATTTAACGTAAATAAACCTCCCGCCTCTCGCGCCGCCACGAGAATGGTTTTTGGGATTTTTTGACGGGGATACAAATTTATTCGCTATCTTTGTTGCATGAAAAAGTTTACAGATAGCAAAAGGTTTGTAACAGAGTTGGGCGACACACTCGAGTCGCTGACTATCGCATATCACACGTTTGGCCGACGCAACGATGATGACTCAAACATCATCTGGGTGTGTCACGCGCTGACAGCCAACAGCGACGTTGCCGACTGGTGGCCGAACACGGTTGTCGAGGGTCGTTTTCTCGACCCTTCGCGCTATTATATCGTATGTGCCAACGTGTTAGGCTCATGCTACGGCACTTCGGGACCGGCCGACGTCGACCCTGAAACGGGCCGCTATTGGGGCGAAAAATTTCCGTGCGTCAGCGTTCGCGATATCGTCAACTGCCATCGCCGTCTTGCCGAACATCTGGGCATCAAGCATGTCGAGATGCTGATTGGCAGCAGTCTCGGCGGCTTCCAATGTCTGGAATGGGCCATCATGGACCCGACATTTGCCCGCAACCTGGTGCTGATTGCCACCGGCAGTTATACGCGCCCGTGGGCGGCGGCGTTCAACGAGGCTCAACGCATGGCGATGAGGGCCGACAAGACCTACGGCATGGAGGGCGGCGGCCTGGCCGGGATGGCGGCAGCGCGCGCCATCGCCATGCTCAGTTATCGCGGCGGCCACGCCTACGACGTCACCCAGCAGGACACTATCGACGACACCACTCCCCCATTCTCGCGCCGCGCCGCGTCCTACCAGCGCCATCAGGGCGAGAAACTCGCGCGCCGTTTTGACCCGGTATCCTATATGCGCATGACCCAAGCGGTTGACTCCCACGACGTTGGGCGCGGGCGCGGCGGCGTCGCGGCGGCCCTTGCAACAGTCAAGGCACGCACACTTGTCATCGCCATCACCGGCGACATCCTTTTCACCCCGGCCGACCACACCGACCTTGCCACACTCATTCCCGGCGCCGTCTATCGCGAGATTGACTCGGCTTTTGGCCACGACGGGTTCCTCATCGAGAACCAACTGCTCGACTCAATCATCAAAGAATTTCTCTGAATTTCTAATTCCTCACTCCTAATTAATTATGACACAAGCCGAATTTAATTCATATCGTTTTGACTCCCAACATGAACCTACTGAAGAACAGTTAGACCAGTTGATGGAAAACGCTGCTAAAAAAGTGCAAGAAACCAATCGCGAATCCGATAAAAGGTTTTTTGCAGAACTTCGTCAAGCAAGTGAAGA
>JAFLTK010000321.1 GCA_022511505.1 Muribaculaceae bacterium | reverse complement strand
AGCAATAAACTCGGCTATTCCAGTCATTACTGAAAAAATAGAAGAAGCCGTAAAGTCTGCCTTAGAAGGGAAGAAAGAGGATGATGTTAAGAAAAAGGAAGACAAAAAGAAGAGTAAATAAGTTTTAATGAAGTTTTGGAAAACATTATTTACGCTTTTAGGTCTTGATATTCTTTTAGGCGGCCGTATTTTTAATGGTAATAAAGGAGGCATCGGTTGCGGTTGGGTATTAATTTTTACCATCCTTTTCTTTCCTATATGGCTCGTCTATAGAATATTTAGATTTATTTTCTCTCTTATTTTCTCAAAACACTGAGCAGTTCTGTCATAGATTGCTTTGATTATTTTTGATTGTTGGCGTTTTCCTGTTCCGAAATCGTCACGGTAGATATGTCTGCTCCTATCGCTGAAGGCGCTTCAACTTAAATTTAGGGGTATTGATTGTGATTATCAGAAATTATTATTAAATTTGCAGAAATTTGGAATTTTTTCCGATTTTGAGAATGAATAATAATTATCACATTAAATAACCTGAATCACATGAAAATCTTATCGATGCTTAAGCGAGCGGCTTTCATGTCGTTGATAGCGTTGGCTTTGCCATTGTCGATGGCAGCTGCCAATCCCGACGACGCATGGAACACCCAGTATCGCCAAATCGAGCAGTCAATTCGTGTCCCCTTGTTCGGGAAACGAACAGTCAACGTAACCAAGTATGGCGCCAAGCCAACTGCCACAGCGGCTGCCAACCAGAAGGCTATCAACAAGGCGATAGCCGATGTGTCAAAGAAAGGCGGCGGCCGCGTAATCGTTCCTGCCGGCCACTACATGACCGGCGCAATCACTCTCCAAAGTGGTGTCAACCTCGTGGTTGAAAAAGATGCAACCCTCGAGTTTGCTTTTGACCCGAGCCTCTACCCCGTTGTTAAGACCCGCTGGGAAGGCCTCGACTGCTGGAACCTCCAGCCCTGTATCTATGCCTATGGCGCGACCGACGTTGCCGTGACCGGTGGCGGTACAATCGACGGTGGCGGCACCAACGAAACGTGGTGGAAATGGTGTGGCGCCCCCAAATATGGCTGGACCGAAGGCACCATCAGCCAGCGCAACGGCGCTCGCGCTCAGTTGCTTAAGATGGCCGAGGACGGCGTGGACATGGACGAGCGCCGCTTTGGTCCCGAGGATGGGCTGCGTCCCCAGTTGATTAATTTCTATGAGTGTGACGGCATCCTGATTGAGGACGTAACGCTGTTGCGCTCGCCGTTCTGGGTAATCCACCCGCTGTTGTCAAAGAACGTCATCGTTCGCCGCGTGAACATCAACAACGACGGCCCCAACGGCGACGGCTGTGACCCCGAGTCATGTGACGGCGTGTTGATTGAAGATTGCTTCTTCAACACCGGTGACGACTGTATCGCCATCAAGAGCGGCCGCAACAACGACGGTCGTGTCTGGGACCGCCCCAGCGAGAACATCATCATCCGCAACTGCGAGATGAAAAACGGTCATGGCGGCGTTGTCATCGGCAGCGAAATTTCGGGCGGATGCCGCAACGTCTTTGCCGAAAACAACGTCATGGACAGCCCCAACCTGGAGCGCGTTGTTCGCATCAAGACCAACACCTGCCGCGGCGGTGTCATTGAAAACATATATGCCCGCAACATCGAGGTTGGCCAGTGTGACGAGGCCGTCCTGAAAATCAACCTTGACTATGAGCACAACGAGATTTGCTGCCGGGGCTACCTGCCGACGGTTCGCAACGTCAATCTCGACAACGTCAACTGCAACAAGAG
>JAFLTK010000320.1 GCA_022511505.1 Muribaculaceae bacterium | reverse complement strand
TTGCTTCCATGGCTGATGCACCGATTTTACCAATACCGATACCTGCACCGATTGCGGCGATTGCGGCGCCAATTGATGCACCAAATGCGGTGAGGCTACCACCGATTGACTGTACGGCTTCTGCTGCTTGTGCTAAAATCATTGCTAACATAATAATTGAGATTTAGAGGTTATTGTTTTTTTGTTAAATTGTTTTTGATTTAGTTGATGAGGAGCGAGTTGATAGTTAGAGGATTAGGCCTCGATGGCGGCGTGCGCTTCCTTGCCGTCACGGGCGTGCTCGTCGTGGTCGTGGCCTTCACGTGCAAGACCGATAAACACGGTCGACAGCATCGTGAACACGTATGCCTGGATGAAGCTGACGAGAACGTCGATGAGCAACATGAACACCGAGAAGATAATCGAAACTACTGCCGTTCCACCGCCGACGGCCGGGCTCATTGCGATGGCCGAGAAGATGAAAATCAACAGGGTCAAGACGATGACAATCATGTGGCCGCCCATCATGTTGGCAAAGAGACGAACGGTCAGTGCCGCGGGCTTGGTGAAGATACCAAACACCTCGATGACCTGCATGATAGGGATGGGGAATTTGAGCCACATAGGCACGTCGGGCCAGAAGATTTCTTTCCAGTAGTGTTTGGTGCCAAAGAGGTTGGTGATGAAAAACGTGATGAGGGCCAGAACCAGAGTGACGGCGATGTTGCCGGTCAAGTTGGCGCCGCCGGGGAAGACGACGATGAGGCCCATGATGTTCATCACCAGGATGAACATAAACACCGAGAGCAGGTATGGAGCAAAACGCATGGCTTCCTTGCCGAGCGTGGGTTTGATGACGCTGTCATATATAAAGGTGATAATCACCTCGATACCTCCACGCAGGCGGCGCGGTGCCTTGACGTTGCCCTTCTTATACCAATTGGCAACCGACATAACCATCCAGATAACAAGCAGAACGCTGATGAAGATGGCACAGATGTTTTTGGTAATCGAAAGGTCCCAGGGGCGAAGTTCCTCGCCGTTGACAATGGCAACAATCTTGTTCTTGTATTTGCTGTCATGGCCGGCAATCTTAAATTCCACACCGTTGTTGACATAGGTTTGACCCGATGTCACGCGCGATGATGAGAATATGTGAAGCCCAATCTCGGGAGAGTAAAGGATACAGGGGAGGGGAATGCGGTGGTGATGGTCAAAGGGTACTTCCCAGCCGTAGGCGTCGCCAAGGTGCTCAAAAATGATTTCCTTGGTGTCAAACGGTAGTTTTGAATCTCCACCGGCGCCATGGGCATCGGCCACGACCTCGTCGCCCTCATGCTCGGTCGCAAGGACTTGACCTGCGTCCTGGGCGTGGAGGGAAGACAGGGCTGCCGTTACCATTGCCACTATTAATAATATTGCCTTTTTCATTTACCGATGAGTTTCATGGTTAGTAGATACAGACCGACACCACATTCTTGTCGACGTCAACAATTCCGCCGCCGGTCTCAACTGTCTTGACTTCATCAGAGCCCTCTTCCTGGTATTTGATGGTACCGGGAACGAGCGACGAGATGAGCGAGGCATGGTTGCGGAGGACGGTAAATTCGCCCATCGTTCCGGGAAGATGAACTGCTGTCACTTTCCCTTCAAAGACGATGTCCTCGGCCGAAATTATCTTGAGTGTCATTGGTTAAGAGTTATTGTGGTGGGTAAAATTTATTGATTGAGAGGCTTGACGCGGCAGGGGGATTAGCCTTGGACCTCGGCAAGGAGTTTGTTACCCTTGGCGATAGCGTCGTCGATAGTGCCGACGTTGAGGAA
>JAFLTK010000319.1 GCA_022511505.1 Muribaculaceae bacterium | reverse complement strand
CATAGCGTTGACCAACGAGTTCAACGCCAAGAAGCGCCAATATGACAGCGAGATGTTGAAACTCAGAAGCCAATACGACGAATGGCGCCTCCAAGAGTCGATTAGAATTGGGAAACTGAAGATACGTGTACCCGCCGCGCTCCAGTTGGTCCTCGACGAACTGCTCTCGCTTGGTCGCGACGACGCCGAGTAAATTTACACGAGGTGTCCGGGCGTTGCAAAGTCCTGATTTGGACCGAGCAACCTTGTGCCCGGCTGAGGCAAGAACCTTTAACAATAGACTACGTCCCGGCCGAGGTTGGTCCTCGGATTCGGAAAGAAGTCAAATATGATGGAATTAAATCTTAGCTGACTCCATTTGCACCCCCGCTTTCAGCGGATATCAGTCCCGGCAAAATCGGTCTTGAAACCGGATGATTTTCAATTGGCAAGACCGACGAGCCAAAAATGACCTTGCCCTTAAAGCAGATGGAGGCCCTTGCTCTCGACATTGTCTTTGTTAGCCTACTTGCCCTGCCGGGCGACCGGATACCCCGTTTTTTTCATTGATTCCCATCAATTTGCAAGTTGGAACGTGACTGGCATGAATTGCTGTCGGGATGCACGGCCCGTGCATCCACATACCAGAAATGACGACCGTCACGGTCGATAAAGTCGTCTTCGACGACTTCGCGCGACCATTCGCAACAATCGCGCAACATGGTAGACGTGATAAATCCCACGGTTAATGAAATTTTCATCACTACGCGATGCTCCCCGTCGTTTATATTTATAAAATTCCCCAAGTAAAATACAAGCCGGATAGTCTGTGACCTTTCTCCAAAATGGTGGTTCAAAAGCGGTGAGAGGGCCTCTAATATGTAAAGAAAATGGCAAATCTTTTACACATTGAGTGCAACGTGTAAAGAAATCGCCATTTTCTTTACACGTTTTCAAAACATGTAAAGCAGCTTTACATGTTGAATGGGTGGGTAGAGGGTGAGAATAATATCATTTGTTAAATAACTTTAACGTTATTTAACAAATGGGGGGGGTAAAATGGAAGATTATTAGTATTTTTGCGCCGTATTTGAAAGAAGACTTCTCGAATTTAACCATATAACATTGGAGTTCTGTTTCTGAACTCTGATCTTCTCTCTAATTTATGAAACTCATGCACAACAAATTGCAATCTTTGTGCAAGATGTGCAACGTGTCTCACGAAGTTGCCGGGGTGGTCGATTAGGTATAGCGTTTAGTTTATCGCCGATGTAACACATTGGATGATAATCTGTCGACCTATTTTAATTGACCCAACAGGGAATCTAAATAACCCGGCAGAGGCAAGTCAAAAGGTTGCAACATTTTTTGGATAAAACGGCGATGTGGAGCGCAGTGATGCGAACCTTATACCGGAGATTTAAGCATAAAGAAAAGTAATAAATAGAAAAGTGTATAAAATATCGCCGTTAAATCAAAAGGCGGTTCCCGGCAAGGGAGCCGCCTTTTGATTTATAGAAAGAAGTTAGGGTAGTTAGCAATATTTGGTTGTATTAAAAACGATTTAGATGTATATAAACACCAAAGGGGTCAACTGCTAAAGAGCAATCGACCCCTTTTGGAGTGTCCGAAATGAGACTCGAACTCACACGACCTAACGGTCACTACCCCCTCAAAGTAGCGCGTCTACCAATTCCGCCATCCGGACATAATCGAAACCGCAACCACCAAACCCAACGGTGGAACGACAGTTGCAAGAAAAGATTGTGATAATGAAACTGAGAGCGAAAAACGGGACTCGAACCCGCGACCCCAACCTTGGCAAGGTTGTGCT
>JAFLTK010000318.1 GCA_022511505.1 Muribaculaceae bacterium | reverse complement strand
CGCCAGAAAGCCCTCGCCCAATATGACAATAAACTTCAGCCGGCCCACTTGCTCCTCGCGATGCTCGACGACCTCAACGGCGACGTGGCTCGGTTGATTGAGCGCGTTGCCACCGGCACCTCGGTTTATGAGTTGCAGCAGGCTCTAGACGCCAAGATGCGCGAGCAACGCGACCCGGCCGCCAAGGCTCCTACTTCGATTGCCGAAGTTAACCCTACCGACCTTACAAACCGTGTCGTCAAGCTGAGCACCCTCGAGGCGCGCATGCTAAAGAGCGACACCGTCGAGCCGGTTCACCTCCTGCTCGCCACTTTCCATAACTCGGAGACACGCAACTCACCTCTGATGAGCGCGTTCAAGGACGCCGGCATTACCTACGAGTCTCTGTATAAGCAACTTGCCGAGATGCCGGGCACACCTACCGGCAGTTACACCGATGAGGACGACGATGACGACCTCCCCGGCGACTCGTCACCTCGCTCGCGCGGCGAAGCGCCAACCGCCACCCGTCAGCGACCGAGCAACAGCGCGACGCCGGTGCTCGACAAGTTTGGCAACGACATGACCAAGGCAGCCCTTGAAAACCGTCTCGACCCGGTCGTTGGCCGTGAAGTCGAGATTGAACGCCTCGCCCAAGTGCTCTCGCGCCGCAAGAAGAACAACCCTGTGCTGATTGGCGAACCGGGCGTTGGTAAATCGGCCATCGTCGAGGGTCTCGCCCTGCGCATCGTCCAGCGCAAGGTGTCGCGCATACTTTTTGACAAGCGTGTCATCTCGCTTGACATGGCATCGCTCGTTGCAGGCACAAAATACCGTGGTCAGTTTGAGGAACGCATAAAGAGCATCCTCAACGAACTTGCTAAGAATAAGGATGTTATCCTCTTTATCGACGAAATTCACACCATCGTTGGCGCCGGTAACTCGCCGGGCCAGATGGATGCTGCCAACCTGCTCAAACCGGCCCTTGCACGCGGCGAAATCCAGTGCATCGGCGCTACCACACTCGACGAATATCGCAAGAATATCGAGCAGGATGGTGCCCTCGAACGCCGTTTCCAAAAGGTAATGGTTGAACCTACCACTGCCGAGGAAACTCGCGAAATCCTCAACAACATCAAGGACAAATATGAGGAGCACCACAACGTCATCTTCACCCCCGAGGCTCTCGACGCTTGCGTCTCGCTGACCGAACGTTATGTCTCTGACCGCAATTTCCCCGACAAGGCTATTGATGCCCTCGATGAGGCAGGCTCGCGCACACACATCACCAACATCAGCGTACCTGCCGAGATTGAGGAGATTGAAAAAAGCATCGCACAGGCTGGTGCCGACAAAGTGAAAGCCATTCAGGAGCAGAACTTTGAGAAAGCCGCCGCCTATCGCGACCGCGAGGTTGAACTCAAGAAGGCCCTCGAGGCTGCCCACAAGCGCTGGGAAGACTATCTGATTAACCACCGCGAGATTGTGGACGAAGACCGTGTTGCTGAGGTCGTGGCGATGATGACCGGCGTACCCGTTCAGCGTATCGCCCAGGCCGAGGGTACTCGCCTGCGCCAAATGGGGCCCACGCTGAAGAGTGAAATCATAGGCCAGGACACCGCTATCGACAAGATTGTCAAGGCAATACAGCGCAACCGCATCGGTCTAAAGGACCCCAACAAGCCGATTGGCACGTTTATGTTCCTCGGCCCGACCGGCGTTGGTAAGACCCACCTTGCCAAGCAGTTGGCAAAATATCTCTTTGACTCGGCCGACACGCTGATTCGCATCGATATGAGCGAGTATATGGAGAAATTCACCGTCTCGCGTCTCGTTGGTGCGCCTCCGGGATACG
>JAFLTK010000317.1 GCA_022511505.1 Muribaculaceae bacterium | reverse complement strand
CCATAGTTATCACCCCGTTGACAGTTGATATGGTCTACAATGCGCTTGGCCTTGGCTGGAATCTTGGCAATCAACTTGATGCCCACATTGACGGTAACGCCAACGAGACGAGTTGGGGCAATCCGGCGGTCACTCAGTCGCTTTTTGATGCCGTCAAACGTGCCGGCTTTACGTCGGTTCGCATTCCCGTCACCTGGATGGGACACGTTGGCGAAGCTCCCGATTATACTATTGACGAGGCGTGGCTCAATCGCGTTGCCGAGGTGGTTGGTTATGCCGAGAATGCGGGCTTGACTGTCATCATCAATATCCATCACGACGGTGCCGACAGCAACTATTGGCTTGATATCAAGCATGCTGCAACCGACGAGGCGCTTAACGCCGCTATCGAGGCCAAACTCGCAGCGATTTGGACCCAAATAGCCCGCAAGTTTGCCGATAAGGGCGAGTTCCTCATCTTTGAGTCGATGAACGAGATTCACGACGGCGGCTGGGGTTGGGGCGACAACCGCAAGGATGGCGGCAAGCAATATCGCACTTTCAACCACTGGCAACAGGTGTTTGTCGATGCTGTCAGAGCAACAGGTGGCCGCAACCTGCTGCGCTGGCTCGGTGTCCCGGCCTACAACACCAACATCGACCTCGGCGCCAACCTCGTCATTCCTACCGACCCGTCACAGCGCGTCATCGTGGCCGTCCACTGCTATGAACCATACGACTATACACTGGCGGCCAACTATCCCGAATGGGGCCACACCGGCACATCGGGCAAAAAGCCGTCAAGTAACGAGAAAACGCTCATAGCAGAGTTTGACAAGGTTGTCAACCGCTGGATTTCCAAGGGGATGCCCGTCTATATCGGCGAGATGGGGTGTGTTCACCGCGCCGATGCTCGCGCCGAGTCGTTCCGCAAATACTACCTCGAGTATTTTGCCAAAGGTGCGTCTGACCGTCGCATCCCGATGCTCTACTGGGACAACGGTTATGGTGGCGACGGGGCTGAGCAAAGCGGACTCTTTGACCGCACGGGTGGCTCATTCTACAACAACGCCGCCGATATTGTCAAGGCGATGAACCGCGGCTTTTTTGACACATCTGTTACCCTCGACGATATCTATAACTCGGCACCGAAATAATCGCCATTGCGCGTATATTTAAAACGTAGCGACGTCCCTCCCCCGAGGGCGTCGCTACTTTTCAGTTCAATGTCGATTTTAATCTACAATGCAGTTTCCGTGGCTTAGTCTTCGTCTTCGTCTTCAAAGAATTTTGCTGAAAGGTTACAAAAATCACGAAGTTCTTCGGCGCACATAATCTTCTTTCCCCAAGACATGCGGCTGCGGTTGACCTTGTCAAACATCGCGCGAGTGCCCGCCTCGCTCTTGTCAAACTCGAGCGCGTTGTCAATCGAGAGTTCACGGGCAACGCCACGGACGTCGTGGTCGGCGCCAATGTAGGCTACCAGCCAGCCCATCCCCTTGACGCGGTCGATGAGTTCCTTGACGTGGCGGCGGGTGTACTCCTTGCTATAGTTTTCATAGCCGTCGGTGATGATTGTCACCGCGCCGATGGCGTTTTCGGGGTCGGCCTCAACCTCGGCGAGGAGATCGCTGATACCCATGCCGATGGTGTCATAGAGGGCAGTGTTGCCACACGGCATGTAGTCGCGAGAGGTGAACTCCTTGACCTGACGCGGGTCGCGGCTGTGAACGAGGTACTTGTCGGGCGTAGTGCCGAACGGGAGGATTGAGATGGTCTGGGTGCCCTCGCCGTCGGCCATTGAGTCAACGATGTTCTTGACTGTCAGGTTGACACCGTTGATAGCCTGTGCGGCAATTCTGGTCATCGAACCGCTGCGG
>JAFLTK010000316.1 GCA_022511505.1 Muribaculaceae bacterium | reverse complement strand
GGATATAAGCCGAATGGCGGAGACCATAGGCTCCGTTCACGTTAGCCCGACGGCGAGAGCCCAAATAGTGAGTAGTTAGTAGATAGTAGAGAGGGAACAGGAGGCTATCAACATGAATTGTTTCACTATGCGAGTGCACTCTAATCTTGTTGGGATAGTTTTTTGGGGGGTGGGGTCAACTTTTGGGGGGTGCCGGTTGTTTATTAGGTGTTAACCATTTTGACAAACCATTTTTTCCCCGCCCCAAAAGATTATGCGACACTTCCGTTCATCATTGCTTCCGGCTCTCATTATGCTGGTTCTGACCTCGGTATCGGCCTCGGCTGCCGAATATATGGACACGGTTCTGATTCCTTCGCGTGCCGTTTTCCTCGTTGGCAACACTCCCGACGGGCTTACTGACCACCAGCCGCTCATCAGTATCCTCTACTCGACCGAGGACCTTCACTTCAACGACCCGCGCGCTCCGCGCTTCCTGTTTATCGACCGCCAGGGCCGTTTGGCAATGGGCATCGGCGGTTATGTCAAGGGCACAATGCAATATGACATGGACGGAGCGATTAATAACGGCAGTAACTTCAACACTATCAATATACCCGTTCCGGCCAACCCGGCCCTGCGCAACCAGTTCTATGCAAGCGCGGCCAAGACTACTATCTTCTTGCGCGTTGTCGGCCACACCGGCCTTGGCGATTTCTCGGCCTACGTTCAGACCGATTTCTCGGGTGGCGGCCTCGGCGCTTATCAGATGAAACTGAAACAGGCCAACATCATGCTGGGCAATGTCACTGTCGGTTTGGCGCGTTCAACGTTTGTCGATGCGAGTGCCGGTGTGCCGGTCATTGATGATGCCGGTCCTGCCGGGCAGAACTCGGGCGAGAATGTGCTCGTTCAATATCGTCCCCACCTTGCCCACGGCTTCACGCTCGCCGTCTCGGCCGAAATGCCGCGTGCCACCTACACCACAGGCAGCGACGCCATGTCCATCAATCAGCGCATTCCCGATATTCCCGCCTACGTTCAATACAGTTGGGTGAACGGCTCCCACGTGCGCCTGTCGGGCATCATGCGCCAGCTGTCCTACCGCGACCTCGTTACCGGCAAGAATGAGTTCGCTCCCGGTTGGGGCGTCATGCTCAGCGGCGTGGCCAAGGTTTATGGCGGTCTGCAACTTTACTGGCAAGGAACCTACGGCAAGGGTATCGCCCGCTATTTGCAGGACCTCGGCGGCGCCGGCTTTGACCTCATCGAGTCGCCCGACAGCCCCGGCCACATGATAGCCCCCGGTACGCTTGGCATCGTTGCCGGCCTGCAATACAACTTCTCGAGCAAATTCTTCATGTCGGCCTCGTTCAGCGAGTCGCGCCTCTACAACCAGCGAAGCCTTGGCGGCGACACTTATCGCGACGGTCAATACTACGTTGTCAACGGGTTCTACAACATCCTTCCCGACCTTCAAGTTGGCGCCGAATATCTCCACGGCGAGCGCACCAACGTTGACTCTCAGAGCGGACACGCCAATCGCGTCATGGCCATGCTTAAATACAGTTTCTGAACAAATCAACCCACGCGAGTGTTATACACGGTGAATACACATGTTTTTAAACAAACCTTTACCAGGCTATGAAACGCTTATTTTATTTCATGCTGATGGCAATAGCAGTTGTTGCCACCGCAAGTGCTCGCGACACTTATTCACGAACTCCCGCCGTTCTTCCCGCAGCCGCCCAAACGGCGCTTAAGAACTTCAAGGCCGGCGTCAGCATCGTCAAGATCGACACCAATGGCGGTATCGTTCGCGACTATGAGGTCATCATGACCGACGGCTCGGAGATTGAGTTTGACGCCTCCGGCAACTGGACTGC
>JAFLTK010000315.1 GCA_022511505.1 Muribaculaceae bacterium | reverse complement strand
CGTTTCTTGACGGCCTATTTCGCTGCGTGTCCCGGCATGGAGGTGACGCTCGACGGCTCGGAGCGCATGCGTCAGCGGCCCATTGGCCCGCTCGTCGAGGCATTGCGTCTGCTTGGGGCTGACATAACCTATAAAGAAACCGAAGGCTTCCCCCCGTTGGCTATCAAAGGCCGCCGGTTGAAGGGCGGGACGGTTGAGATTGACTCGACCGTGTCGTCTCAGTTTGTGTCGGCACTGCTGTTGGTAGCGCCGACCATGACCGACGGGCTGACCATACGCCTCCTTGGCGAGCCGGCATCGTTGCCCTACATCCTGATGACTCTCAGCATGATGGACGAGGCTGGCGCCGAGACCGACTTCTATGGCGGCGACACTATCGAGGTTAAGCCGGTAGCCTATAGTCGCCCGACCATCCCGGTAGAGGGTGACTGGAGCGCGGCGGCGTTTGCCTATCAAATTGAATCACTCGCTATGGGTGAAATGACGGTCGAAGGAATTACCGAGGACAGTTGTCAAGGCGACGCGGCGGCACGCCGATTGTGGGCAGACCTTGGTGTGGATACCTCGTGGGAAACCGAGGGCGAGGCTTTGTTGAACCCGTCGCCCGAATGTTCGCCCCGCGTGGTCGAGGATATGGGCGGCACGCCCGACCTCGTTCAGCCGCTCGTCGTGACGCTCGTGACGCTCGGTATCCCGTTCCGTCTGACCGGCCTCGAGACTTTGTCGATAAAAGAAACCGACCGCATGGAGGCGCTTAAAACCGAGATGCTGAAACTTGGTGCGGTTATCGAGAACCCGACGCCGGGAGTGGCCGAGTGGGACGGTCGCCGTCGACCTATTACCGAGTTACCGGTTTTTGAGACCTACGATGACCACCGCATGGCAATGTCGCTCGCGCCCGTGGCTGTTACCGTTCCCGGAATTGTGGTCAAAGATATAGAAGTGGTTGCCAAGTCGTTTCCCGGATATTGGGAGCAACTCGAGGCGATGGGCTTTATGCTTGTCGACGCGTCGCTGCCGATGGATCAAGTGCGCCAACTGCTTGGAATTGAGGAGGAAGAATGATAGGCGCGTTGATAATACTGGCAGCGATGGTGGTGGTTGGAGCAGTGTTGTATATCCACCACCGCATGACCGGGTCCTCTGCCGAGCCCGTTGTTGAGCCGGCGGCCGAGGAGTGTTGCGGTCAACATGCCGTCTGCGAGAAAACGTCGCTACTGGTCACCGACGACCGCATCGAGTATTTTGACGACGAGGAACTCGACCGCTTCAGCGGCCGCTCTCCCGAGAGTTATACCCCGGCCGAGGAAGAGGAATTGCGCGACGTGATGCTGACGCTTTCGCCCGACGACATTGCCCCCTGGGCGCGCTCGCTTGCGTTGCGTAAAATCGAACTCCCCGCCTCCTTGCGCGACGAGTTGCTGATGCTTGTTGCCGAAAACCGTCAAAACGCCGTGTCATGAGCCTTTTTCAATACACATTCTTTGTAAATGCACTGATTGGCATCCTGATTATCAGCGTTGCCGCCGGCATTATCGGCACCTACATCACTACGCGCCGCATGGTGTCGATTTCGGGCGGTATCACCCATGCCTGTTTTGGCGGTCTCGGCCTCGGTTACTTTCTGGGTATCAGCCCTATAGTGATGGCCGGAGTATTTGCCGTGGCGTCATCGTTTGGCGTCGAATGGCTGTCGAGGCGCTACCGGGTGCGCGAAGACTCGGCGATAGCGGTTGTCTGGGCGCTCGGTATGGCAATCGGTATCCTGTTTGTGTTCCTCACCCCGGGCTATGTACCCGAACTTAACTCGTTTCTTTTCGGCAACATACTGACCATTTCGACCGCCGACATCGTTGCTTTTGGCATCTATACCGCCGCGCTCGTGGCATTGTTCATCGCTCGCGGTCGCCAGATTGTGATGATAGCCTTTGACCGCGATTTTGCGCGTATTGCCGGGTTG
>JAFLTK010000245.1 GCA_022511505.1 Muribaculaceae bacterium | reverse complement strand
GTAGTACGGGGTTATTGACATAGACATCGCTCTGCGATGTCAACGCTCAGCGAGCGCCAACCAAACGACGGCCGCGCGTCATGGTGCGGGAAATAAGAGTGCCGACGTGTGAAATATTGTCCCTCCGGGACAATTCCGGGTGGGGGCGTCTACCCCGCACAACTCGCTTCGCTCGTAGTACGGGGTTATTGACATAGACATCGCTCTGCGATGTCAACGCTCAGCGAGCACCAACCAAAGGACAACCGTGCGTCATGGTGTGGGTGACTGCGGACGCGACATGTCGCGTCCCTACCGTGCGGCACGGCATGGCGTCACAACCGTGCGTCGCGGCGTTGGCGACTGCGGCATTTTTACGTTTTTTTGCGAATTTTGTATATTTTGTAGGGATTTTGGTTGTTATTTCTACTTTTTGTATTATCTTTGCCGAATATTATGGAATTTAGCGGAAGAATAACACTTGACAGAATCAGGCTTCATGCCCATCACGGGGTGACTGAGCAAGAACGACGGGTTGGTAACGACTATGAGGTTACCGTCTCGGTGGTCTACCCGATGGAAATGGCGATGAAGAATGACATCCTTGCGGGCACTATCAATTATGCGGAGCTTGCGAGGGTTGTCAAGCATGTTATGTCGACGCCGTCGATGTTGCTTGAGCACGTTGTCTATCGCCTTCATCGCGATATCACCGAGCGCTTTCCGGCCATCACGGCAGGGTCGATAAAGGTGACCAAGCTGACGCCGCCCATGAGGGTGGACTTGGCGGGCGTGTCGCTCTCCTACTCTTGGTAGCCGCACGATATAAAACCTCCTGTTATGAGTGATTTTAAACCCAAAGGACACCTGGCGATGCTGGGGTCTAATTTTATGTGGGGATTGATGTCGCCGATAGCCAAAGTCGCTATGGCCGCGGGCATTATCGGTCCGTTGATGATGACGGGCTTCCGCATTGTCGGGGCGGCAATCCTGTTCTGGGTGGCGTCGCTGTTCACGCGCCACGAGCACGTGCCGGCGGCCGACAAGGCCCGTCTGGCGGGCGCGGCGATGCTGGGCATCCTGTTCAATCAGGGATGCTTTATTTTTGGCGTGGGGTTCACGTCGCCGGGCGAGGCGTCGATTATCACGACGACGATGCCGATGTGGGTCATGGTGCTTGCTGCCATCTTCCTGCGCGAGCCCGTCACCGTCAGGAAGGCGGGCGGCATCCTGATAGGGGCGGCGGGGGCGTTGATACTTGTGCTCGGGAGCGCCGGCTACACCGGCGGGGGCGACCGTCCTCTCCTCGGCGACCTGCTCGTGCTCGGCGCGCAACTCAGTTATGCCCTCTATCTGACTATCTATAAGAATTTTATCGCACGCTATAGCTTGGTAACGCTGATGAAGTGGATGTTCACGTTTGCGGCCATCGTGCTGACGCCCTTTGTGGCGCCGACGGCGCTGTCGACGGCGTGGAGCGCAATGACGCCTACGCTCTGGGCCTGCGTGGCCTACGTGGTTGTCGGCGGCACGTTTGTGGCCTATATCTGTGTGATGATAGGGCAGAAGAACCTGCGGCCTACGATAGTAGGGATGTACAACTACGTGCAGCCGATAGTAGCGTCGGGCGTCGGCGTGGTGCTCGGGTTTGACCGTTTCACGCCAATGAAAGTACTGGCGGTGGTGCTCATCTTCACCGGCGTTTTCCTGGTGACGACGTCGCGAGCCCGGGCGACTTAAAACAACATCCGAGCCCTCTGTATATGCCGTGATAAATCGCGTTAAATCTCGATTTATCGAGACATTAATCATGAAACGAAAATTGAGTAGGATATGATTGATTCTGAACTATATTATGATTCGGTCGACCTGGTGGCCGAGGTGACGGCGGCCCGCAGTCGCGGCGGCGGGGCGGCCGATGTTGTTGCCGACTGGATGAAGCGTCACGGCATCGAGGCTGAGAGCGACGGGCGCAGCGCATGGTCGGTCGCCGGCAACCGTGACGCGACGCGGCCGACGTTGGCGCTGATTGCCCGGCTTGACGGCGATATCGACCGCTACGGGCCGTCAATAGCCGCATTATCAGCGGTTTTCCGCGGTTTGCGGGATGGGAATAACCTCGTTTTTCTGGCGACCACGGCCGTGGGGATTGACGACGCTTTCAAGCGACTGCCCGCGATTGACATGGCGGTTGTCGGCACGCCGACGGGGATGAACCCGGCGGCGCGAGGCGTCGGGGACGATTGCGCGATATTGGCCCGTGCGGCGATACTCGGGCGCGAAGCGGTTGCGGTGCCCGACGGCGCATTGGCGGTGCCCGAAGCAGTGCCCGCGGTCTATGTTGGCCCGGGAACGGAGGTCGCTGAACCCACTGCCGACGACCTCCGCGAGGCCATGGATTTGTTGTATTATATGTTGAAATAGCGGGGGGAACGAGATATAACGGGACTATTTATCGAGTTTTAACGCGATTTAACGCGATATAACGGGATAAATCGCGCGAGGTGCCTGACGCGACCTCGTGACGGCAAGGGCGGGGTAAATCGGAGTTTTGGAACACAAATTCCTCTACCGGGATAAAATTTTGTCGCCGTTTTTAAACAATTTTAGCAGAATGATGGTTATTTTTGCAGATAGAATATGTAAAAATGCTATTTTAGGGCCGTTTAATCAGCCCTGTAAAACCAAAACCACATTTCAACTTAGATAAAGTTATGTCAATCAGCAGATTAATTGGTGCGGCGATGACAGCGTTGCTGGTGGGTGTCGCGGGCGGACAGGCCGCAAGCGGGGCTGAGGCGGTCTCGATAGACTCGTGCCGCACGCTGGCGCTGACCCACAACAAGCAGTTGCAAATCTCGCGCGAGCGCATCAACGCGGCGCGCTACCAGAACAAAGAGGCCTTTGCGGCCTATCTGCCGGGCATCGACTTTGCCGGTGGCTACATGTATAATCAAAAAAATCTGTCGATATTTGACAGCGACCAGTTGTTGCCGGTAAAGACGTTTGACCTCCAGAGCCAGAGTTATCAATTTTCGCTGGTGAAAAACCCGATTACCGGCGAGCCGATAAAGGGGCCCGACGGGCAGTATATCCCTGAGCAAGTGGCGCTTATCCCCAAGGAGGCGATGGAGTTTGACATCCACAACGTCTTTTTCGGGGCCATCACGCTGACCCAGCCGGTGTATATGGGCGGCAAGATTGTGGCGATGAACCGCATCACCCGCCTGAACGAGAAACTGGCCGGGGCGATGAGCAACAACGAGGCCCAGGATATCATCACGGCGGTCGATGCGGCCTACTGGCAGGTGGTGTCGCTGCGAGCCAAGAAGGAATTGGCTACGAGTTATGTTGCGCTCCTCGACACGTTGCGCTCCAACGTGCGTCAGATGGTCGAGCAGGGGGTAGCCACCCAAAGCGACCTGCTCAGCGTCGAGGTGAAATGCAACGAGGCCGAGGTCGATTTGTCGAAGGTTGACAACGGGCTCGTGCTGTCGCGCATGGCGCTCGCCCAGGTGTGCGGTCTGCCGGTCAACACGGTGATGACCCTTGAAGACGAGGGACTCAGCGACGTTCAGATTGCCGACGTGGCCTCGGCGTCCTACGACATGGCCGACGTCTATGCGCGCCGTCAGGACCTCGAGGCCCTGCGCATCGGCGTCAACATCATGGAGCAGAAAGCGCGCGTCGAGATGGCATCGATGTTGCCCAATCTGGCGGTCGTTGGCAGTTACTCGTTCTCCAACCCCAACATGTTCAACGGCTTCAAAAAGCGCTTTGACGGCGCGTTCTCGGTGGGCGCGATGCTGACCATCCCCATCTGGCACTGGGGCGGCAACTACAACAAATATCGCGCGGCCAAGACCCAGGCCAAGATAACGCAGATGCAACTCGACGACGCCCGCGATATGGTCGACCTTCAGGTGAGTCAGGCCGCGTTCAAGGCCCGCGAGAGTGTTAAAACCTACAATATGACGCTGAAAAACCTGTCGAGCGCCGAGTCAAACCTCAATCATGCCCGCTATGGCTTTGCCGAGGGAGTGATGACGTCACAAAATGTCATGGAGGCCCAGACCGCATGGCTCAAGGCCAACAGCGAGAAAATCGACGCGATGATAGACGTCAAGCTCTGCCAAGTCTATCTGGCAAAGGTCCTCGGGCTCCTTCCCTATCCCGAGAATTAAGTTGTTACTGTCCCCGCACAGCTCGCTGCGCTCGCATGTACGGGGTTATTGAAATTATCATCGCTCCGCGATAACATCAACAACATCAACATCAACAACACCAACAACAACAACATCAACAACAATCATAGAATCATGGCACAAAACGATAACCCCAAATCTCGCGAAGAGCGAATCCTTGCGATAGCACTTGCCGGCGTATTCATCGCCGTCGTTGTTATGGCGATAGTCGGTTTCCTATTCCTCAATAAACCGGCCGAAATCATTGAAGGTCAAGCCGATGCAACGTCGGTTCGCATCTCGGGCATGCTCCCGGGGCGCGTGGTGACGCTGATGGTCCACGAGGGCGACACGGTTCAGGAGGGCGACACGCTTGTCCACATCCACTCGTCGCTGGCCGAGGCGCGGCTGATGCAGGCCGAGGCGATGGAAAATGCCGCCAACGCCCAGAACCGCAAGGTTGACGCCGGCACCCGCGCCCAGATTATCGAGGGCGCCGCCGACCTCGTTGCCCAGGCCCAAGCCGCCCGCGAAATTGCCGAAAAGACCTATAACCGCATGCAGAACCTCTATGAAAAGGGGGTTGTCAGCGAGCAGAAACGCGACGAGGCGCGCGCGGCCTACGAGGCTGCCGTTGCCGGCGAGAAAGCCGCCAAGAGCCAGCACGCGCTTGCCGTTGCCGGCGCCCAGAGCGAGGACAAGCAGAGCGCGGCCGCGATGGTCAACGTTGCCCGCGGCGGTGTGCGCGAGGTCGAGAGTGTGCTCGAGGACCAGTATCTGACGGCCCCCTGTGCCGGCGTCATCGACCAGGTTTATCCCAACGTCGGCGAGCTTGTCTCGCTCGGCGCGCCCATCATGTCGCTGCTGAAAACCGACGACAAGTGGGTGACATTCAACGTGCGCGAGGAGTTGCTCGGCGACCTCAAACTCGGTCAGGAGGTAACGCTCAGCGTCCCGGCGCTGAAAGGCAGCGATATCAAGTGTAAAATCTTCTATATCCGCGACATGGGCAGTTATGCCACCTGGCGCGCAACCAAGGCTACCGGCGACTGGGACAGCCGCACGTTTGAAATCAAGGCGCGTCCCGTCGAGAGCAACGTCGACCTGCGCCCCGGCATGACCGTCATCTATCGCCCCGAGTAATCCCCAAGTTAAATAACTGATGAACAACACATTGATAGCATCCCTCAGGCGAGGAGTCGTCACGCTGGTGTCGCGCCCCATCTATCTGATGATGATGGTGATAGTGCCGGTGGCGGTGGCGCTGTTCTTTGTCGACCTGATGAAAGAGGGCTTGCCGCTGAAGGCGCCCGTGGGGGTGGTTGACCTCGACCACTCGACGCTGTCGCGCCGCGTGATGAGGACGCTCAATGCCTCTGAACTGACCGACATCGTTGTCGAGGCCGAGTCGTTCCACGAGGCGATGGCCAAGGTTCAGCAGGGCGAAATCTTCGGCTTCTTCTACATCCCGGCCAACTTTGAGCAGCAGACGCTCGCGGGCAAGTCGCCGACGCTGTCGTTTTACAGCAACATGACTTTCTTTGTCCCCGGCACTCTGTCGTTCAAGGGGTTCAAGACCACGGCCGTCTCGGTCACGGCGGGAGTGGTCACGGCATCGCTGACCGCCGCGGGCGCGAGCGAGGACGCCGTCGGGTCAATGTTGCAGCCCATCGTTGTCCAGGACCACCCGATTGGCAACCCGTGGCTCAACTATGCCATCTACCTCTGCAACTCGTTCATTCCCGGCGTTATATGCCTGCTGGTGATGATGATGACGGTGTTCTCGGTGATGACCGAGATTAAACACTCGACTTCGCCCGAGTGGCTGCGCGTGTCGGGCGGCTCGATGGTCGTTGCGCTCGTCGGCAAGTTGTTGCCCCAGACCGTTATTTTCACCGCCATCGGCTGGATGGCTCAGGCGCTGATGTTCAAGTTCTGCCACTATCCGCTGAATTGCCCGGCGTGGCACATTCTGCTGGCCATGGCGCTTCTCGTGCTGTCGAGCCAGGGTTTCTCGCTGGCTATCTGCGAGTTAGTGCCCAGTTTCCGTCTGGCGCTCTCGGGCGTGTCGCTCATCGGCATCCTTAGTTTCTCGATTGCGGGCTTCTCGTTCCCCGTGACGAGCATGTATGGCGCCATCGGCGTGTTCAGCTACATCCTGCCCGTGCGCTGGTATTTCCTCGTGTATGCCGACCAGGCTTTGAACGGCATCCCGCTCTACTACTCGCGGTGGTATTACATCGCGATGCTGATTTTCATGCTCGTCCCGTTCATCGGGCTGCGACGCCTGAAATCAATCTGCCTCAGGCCGGTCTATTTAACCTAAAACCGTCTATCGATGAGATATCTAAAATATTGGTTTATGAGCGTTTACGCGGTTTGGAAGCGAGAGTTTAACCTCGTGTTCCACGACGCGGGCGTGCTGATATTTTTCCTCTTTCTGCCAACGCTCTATCCCGTCATCTACACCTTAATATATAACCCCGAGGTTGTCACCAACCTGCCGGTGGTTGTCGTCGACAAGTGTGGCACGGCGCGTTCACGCGAGTTTACACGCGACGTCAACGCTACCCAAGCCATCGAGGTGGCCGGCTTTGCGACGTCGCTTGCCGAGGCGCGCGAGGCGATGAACGAGCATCGCGTCTATGCCATCATGGAGATTCCGGCCGACTTTGACAAGCAAATAGGTCGCGGCGAGCAGGCGACGGTCCCCGTCTACTATGACATGAGCCTGTTGCTGCGCTATCGCACGATGCTGATGGCGCTCGCCGACATCCAGATTGCCGAGGGCGCCAAGTTTCGCGCCGAGACCATCGACAATCTCGGCTTGCCGGCCGAGGGCGTGTCGGCGGCAAGTGGAGCGCCTATCAATAGCGAGTCGCTGTTCCTCGGCGACCCGACCCAAGGCTTTGCTTCGTTTGTCATCCCCGGCATTCTGGTGCTGATTCTGCAGCAGAGTCTCATCCTCGGCGCCGCAATGCTTGCCGGCGGCAGCGCCGAGCGTCGCCGACTGAACGGCGGCATCGACCCGATGATTGTCGACGCGCCCCCAACCGCCACGCTGTTTGGCAAAACATTCTGCTACTTGGTGATTTACCTGCCGTTGATGCTCTACCTGTTTCACGGCGTCCCGACGATGTTCAACCTGCCCCACGTCGGCCACCTCGGGCAGTACATGCTCTTCATGTTGCCGCTCGTGCTGGCGTCGTCGCTTCTGGGCATCGTTCTCGGTATCTTCGTGACCGAGCGCGAAAATTCGCTGATGATTATCGTGTTCACCTCGGTTATCTTCCTGTTCCTGAGCGGATTGACGTGGCCGCGTTATGGCATGTCGCCGTTCTGGAGGGCCGTTGGCGACCTTGTGCCGGCAACGTGGGGCATCGAGGGCTTTATCCGCATGAACTCCAACGGCGCCACTCTCGGTCAGGAGGCGCGTCCCTACCTGTGGCTCTGGTGCCTGACCGGGCTCTATTTCGTTATCGCCTATCTGATTATCCGCTACCGCCGTGCGCGCCAGCGTCGATTGCTTGCCGCAAGCCAAACCGCCGCGTGACATGAACCCCCGGCGCCCGCTTTATGTCTCGGATATGGACGGCACGTTGCTTGACGCCCACAGTCAAGTGCCGCCCGAGGCTGCCGAGTTGCTCAACGACCTCGCTCGGCGTGGCGTCCTGTTTACCGTGGCGACCGCCCGAACTCCAGCCACCGTCGAGCCGCTCCTTGCCGGCATCGATACCGCCGTCCCGGCAGTCGTCATGACCGGCGCCGCCCTCTGGGACCGGCGCCGCCGGCTGTATATCGACCCTCGATTTATTCCCGCACGGCTTATAGGGCCGTTGCTGGAAATGTTTGGCAATCACGGTATTACGCCTTTTGTTTATACTTTGGGCGACAACCAAATTCTCGACGTTTACCACGCCGGCGACCTCGACAATGCCGAGCGCGGTTTTGTGGCCGACCGCACGGGGCTGCCCCTCAAGCGATTTCATCTATCCACGCCGGCGCCTCTCGACCGTTGCGCCGACCGCGTTATGCTTCTTTTTGCCATGGGGCCGATGACAGCCGTCGAGCCCCTTGCCGAAGCGTTGCGAGCACGCGGCGACCTTGCCGTCTCGGCTTATCCCGACATTTTTAATCCTCGGCGCGGCTACCTCGAGATTTTTGCCCGGGGAGTGTCAAAAGCCGCCGGAATACGCCGGCTCGTCGAGATGACCGGTGCCGACTATCTGACCGTTTTTGGCGACAATCTAAACGACCTGTCGATGATGGCCGTCGCCGACCGCGCTGTTGCCGTCGCCAACGCCTCGGATGCTGTTCGCGCCGCCGCCGACATTGTTATCGGCCCCAATACCGCCGTCGCCGTCCCCCGCTATATCGCCGGCAAACATCCATAAACAGAGCGAGCGCGATTTCTCGCGCCCGCACCGTATTTTGGGGGTCTTCTGCAATCAATAGTCGCGGTTGTAGAGGAGGCCTTCGGTAACTTCGCGGGCCACGTTGACGTTAAGGGCGTGGGCGATGACGGCCGCGGCAAACTCGATAGCTGCGGCGGGGCCGTTGCCGGTGATGAGATTGCGGTCGGTCACAACGGGGATGTTGACCATCTTGGCGCCACCTTCGACACACTTGTCCTCGAGGCCGGGGTAGCAAGTCGCCTCGCGGCCCTTCAGCAATCCCAGCGGAGCCAACACGATGGCGGGAGCGGCACAGATAGCGCCGATATTGCCGCCGGCAGCGGCGTGGTTCTTCAACAGGGTGCTGACCTTCTCGCTGGCCGCAAGGTTGGTCGTCCCGTCAAAGCCACCGGGAAGCAACAGCCAGTCGGCCTCGGCAGCGTCGACCTCGTCGAGCGATTTCTCGGCCTTGACCACGATACCGTGAGCGCCGGGAACCTCGAGGGTGCCTTCAACAGCCGAAATGAGTTCTACACACAGACCCGCGCGACGCAACAGGTCGATAATCGTCACAGCCTCGAGTTCCTCAAAGCCCTTGGCAAGAAAAACATAGTTACGTTTCATGTCTATCAGATTTATCTATTAATCGATTCGTTTAAACACCTATCGACGGCAAATAGTTCTTTCTGCAAAGATATAAAATTCCCCGGAATAAACATAATGTTTTATCACCCATGGACAAACCTGCCTAAAGAATCAGCGCCGGCGAGGCACGGTGGCCGTCGTCAGCGCTGTGATAGGGTTGGTGTCAGAAGGGAAATTAGAGGTCCCAGATGACATACATGGCGCCCCAGGTGAAGCCGGCGCCGAAGGCGGTCAGGATGAGGCGGTCGCCGGGCTTGAGGGTGTCGCGATACTGGTCGATGCACAGGGGGATTGAGGCGGCCGAGGTGTTGCCGACTTTCTCAATGTTGACGAGCACCTTGTCATGGTCGATGCCGGCGCGCGAGGCTACGGCCTCGATGATGCGCAAATTGGCCTGATGGGGAATGAGGTAGTCAATCGACTCCATTGTCAGGTTGTTGCGCTTTGCGATGTCGAGGGTCGACTCAAGCATGTCGGTGACAGCGTGCTTGTAGACGGTGCGGCCATCCTGGAAGAGGAAATTCTGACCGGCCCGGACGGTCTCGACGGTGGTGGGGAGAACCGAGCCGCCGGCGGGCATCAGCAAGTGGTCGCGACCGACACCGTCAACGTGGAACACTCCGTCGATGATACCCACTTCTTTCTCGGTCGGCTCAACGAGCATGGCGGCGGCGCCGTCGCCAAAGAGGGCGCAGGTCGAGCGGTCCTGATAGTTGACCATTGACGACATTTTCTCGGCGGCAACGACAACAACCTTTTTGTAAATTCCCGAGCGGACGTAGGCAGCGGCATCCTGCAAGGCAACGAGGAAGCCGGCGCATGCGGCCTGAATGTCGTAGGCATAGCCACTGAGGCCACAACGGTAGGAGATTACAGAGCCGGTTGAGGGGAAACGATAGTCGGGATTGGAAGTGGCGCAAATAAGCAGGTCGACATCTTCGGGCTTAGTGCCGGTTGACTCCAGCAGGCGTTTGACGGCCTGTTCGCCAAGGTAGGATGAGCCCTCGCCGGGCTTGTTGAGGATGCGACGCTCTTTGATACCGACGCGGGTTGTAATCCACTCGTCGTTGGTGTCGACCATCTTTGACAACATCTCGTTGTCAAGAATATCGTCGGGGAGATAGGATGCTACTCCCGATATTCGGGCATTTATCATAGGTGGAAAGGTGGGTAGGGATTGGGATGTTAATGGGAATGACGTGATGGGGGCATATACACACACAACGCGAGCATCGATGCTCGCCCGGTAAGCGTTACTCCCCCGGCGAGCGGCCGTGGCCGAACGGGAGAGGTTGCGCTGTCGATAGAGGGAGAGAACACCGAGCCGACGCGTCTCGAGGTGTATTTTACTTATACGTGATTACCCGCCGCCCATGGTCTGCTGTTGTAGGGCAGATTGGGGCGAGGGGTCAACGCATTTTTAGGGATGTCAACGAGGACGTGGTTGCCTCGCTCGCAAGTTGGTGGGGTACTCTTAGATAGCAGCCTCTTTAACGATGGCCTGCATGCCGCGGTAGTAGCCACATTCACCACAGACGGTGTGATAAACATGCCAAGCGCCGCAGTTGGGGCAGATGGCGAGGGTGGGAACGAGAGCTTTGTCGTGGGTGCGACGCTTAGCGGTGCGAGTCTTTGACTGTTTGCGTTTAGGATGTGCCATTGTTGTTTATTTTACTTTAGTTGTTATCGGTTAGTTTTTTCAACTCGCTCCAACGCGGGTCAATCTCAGTGTCGGCGGTGGCGTCATCGTCACCGTCGGCAATCGTGGCGCTATGGTCCTCAAGGATTGAGCTCATAGCGGGGTTGCAGGCGCCGGCCGGGTGAACGCATGTCATCGGCAGCGAGAGCATGACGGTGTCATAGACAAGCCGCGAGATGTCAAAGTAGCGCTCGCCGGCGGGGATTTCGATGACTTCATCGGCCTCGTCGTTGTAGGCGTCGCCATATTTGACGGCCACGCTATAATCGGCATCAACCGGCATAACAAGGTCGTCAAGACAGCGGTCACACCCTACGGTGACATTGCCCTCGATATAAAATCTCATGTCATAGATGTCACCACGACGCGTAACCTCGAGCCGGACGGTCAACTCGGCGTCACGCACGTCGGCGCTCTCCATGGCCTCAAAGAAACCTTTATCGAGGTGATACTCAAATTGTTGGGTACCCTCGGGCAGGCTCATCAGCGCGATTTTATATTCTGAAATCTTTCCCACGAGAGTCGTTTGTTGAAAAAAAGCGGTGCAAATTTAGCGAAGTTTGCGCTAATTTGCAAGTTTTAGAGAAAATTTCCGCTGAAACTTTGTTAATAAGCAGGTTCGGGTTCGTTATAGATCACTTGGGGTATCCTTGACTCGGTGGCGGCTTTGATAATCGCATTAATGAGGTCCACGGGGAAGCGAGTCAGGCTGATGTCATAGCCATCGTCATTCATCAGCTTGGGATTGATGGTAATTTGATAAATGTCACCGTCCTTAACAAGTCCCGGCTTGCGACTATCGTCAACGAGCACCGAGCAATACAGCGAGAACGGACAGACGACCTTTCCGGCGGCAAGACGCCCGAGATTAAACACGATTTCATCGTCCATCTCGTTGTAGTAGCCTTGTAAAGCATACTCGCCGTCGTCGCCTGTAGCGATACCTTTATCGCTGAGCCACAGGAAATTGTCGCCTGACGGCTTGTTGTCTTTGGTGACGGGCGTGGGTGTGACAATGTTGCAATAGCGGGCGCTGACCCAGCCGTTTTCTTCCATGTTGGGGCCGATGTTCTCTATCTCGAGCCATCCGTTTGACTCGCTGACCACGGGGTCAGGACCTGTAAACTTGAGGGCATAGACAGTCCCCTTCGGGGCATTTGACGACCAAAATCCATAAAAGAACAGAGGCACATCATAGGCGGTGATCTTTAACTCGTCGACGAGAAGCCGCGGTGCCGATGTTGATGGCGATTTGCGGATGTTCAAGCCTTCGGGGTCCTTGGCTATCGCCACTTTTGTCCACGTCGGAGCCTTGACGGTGAAAGGAAGGTCGGTGGCGAGACACGAAACGGCAGTCGCCATAGCGAGCGCCAACAGTGCTGATAACTTTTTCATAGATTGCAATTATAAAGATAGTTATAACATTCGGCCACAAATATACACAAAATATTTTAATCTCCAATTCTCCTCTATCAATGATCTCCGAGCAACAACACAGTAACAAAAAGGTTGTGGCGCTCTTTATGGCGACACAACCTTTTATCAACTGGGGTTCAGGTTGTTTATTCTTGCAATTTTGCGGTTATATCAAATGTGTAAATGTCACCGTCAATGTTAACATTGGGATTTTTGTACTTTAGAGCGCCTTTTGAGTCGATCGTAATGGTTGCCGACTTAATTGCCTGGTGTTTAAGCGAGTAGGAGCTGCCCTTTGTCGTCGTTACATCATACAACTCTTCTGATTCAAAGAAAAGCTCTCCATCTTCAAATATCTCAACTTTCACAACACCATTTTTGACGAAAGTAATTTTAACAAGAATATTGTCTATACTCTCCTCGGTCTTTTTATTGACAATAAGTGCCCCGGTCCCTATGTAAGAACCCTCAACCTGCTTGGCAGGGTCTTTTCTTGATCGGCTGGCCTTGGACGTTTTTTGAGACGATTTACTGGATGTAGATTTGTCCGAAGATTCTTGTGTCGTAACTGCCTTTGAACGCTTGGGTCTGGTCTCGGTTGCAACTTCGTTTACCGGTGGCTTATACGCCTCAAATGTGAGATCGGCATTTGTGAATTGCTTTTTTTGATAGCCAAAATTATACTGATAACTCAGTTGTCCCATTCTTCCTCCTGCCGGCCCACCGAGTGCGGCACCTACACCCGCGACTGCAGCTCCTCCTGCGGTGACAAAACCAAATGTTTGTTGGGCATCTTCGTCATCAGATGCTAATAAAAAAGGGATAATGCCAATTACTGTAGTGCCCACTCCCACAGCAGTAAGCCCCATACCTGTATAGTAGGATATTTTTGTCCCATTATGACGTTTAGTTTTTGTTTCTAACGCAAAAGGAACGTAGTCATTTAAGGCGTTGTCATAGGTATATAGGTAGCCGTAGTAAGAATCACTTGGCACTTTTATGTCAAGCTTGCCCTTAGAAGAAATCGTTCCTAAACTTTTTTTCTCGGGTGAATATATCTCTGTCCCGGGAATGCCATAAATTGCAAATTTCTCGGTTGTTGTGCATGATACGATTAAACAAGCACAAATGGCAACTATAGAATATCTTTTTATCAAATTCATAACTTACTCCCTTTCTCATTGAAAGTCAAACAACATTCCGTGAACAATATTGTCATAAACATCTGAATGATAACTCATCGGAATAAAGAAGTCATCGCCTGTAACAGATGAAAGATTATTCTTAAAATAGAGTATATACCATGGCTGGGAAAGTAAGTCTGGTTTTTCCATCATGATTTGGCGCAGGGTGTCGTTGACTTTCTTCCCTTTGACGATTGGCTCATAAGCATAGGTGGTTGTGTAGAAGTCGGTAACGAGTTTCTCAAAGTTTTCACCTTCATCTACCGAATAGTAAATACAGACACTGAAACGGATAGGAGAATTCTTAAAATCGTAGGGAATAGTTGATGGTAATCCTTCACCATTCATTCCAATTCCAGTTATTTTAAAGTTCTTAGATAGTGCTACCCCCCCTCGAGGCCCTATTCTTACCTTTTTCTCGTCTCTGATAGTTATAGTATTTGAGGAAGAAGAACCTGCAGTGGAAGAATTGCTGACGTTGACGCCTCCGAGAAGAGTCCCGAGTGGCCCCCCAACGCCAAACGCCGAGGCTATGGCCCCCAGATTTACCGAGGATCCGGACGTCGAGGCATCAAAATTCGTATTAGTAGTCGTGCGAACCGTTGGGTCATAATAACTTGTCGAAATGCCATCGCTATCAATAAAGAAAGACATCTCTTGGTCAATAACCATTATTTCGTCGGTAAGATTCTTAACAAATACAAGTAAATGGCCATTTTTGTCTATACCATAGGTTGCAAGAATGCTACATCCGGCGGGTACCTTCTTATCAGCAGGTAATTGCGCTCGTTTGGTGTTAATAGCTTGATATCCGATTCCGCTCACGTTTAAAGAGCCGGCAGTCGTTATACATCCGGTCATGATGCTTCCTCCGCATAAAAGGATGACCAATAATTTTAGCCATAGTCGGTAAGGCATGAAAAAGTTGAAATTAAACATAATGTTAAGTTGGTTCAATATTTGTCCCCAATAATATCAAACCCGGGCGATTTTTGGTGTATAACAAAAGCGGGGGGACATTCTGCTCAGCCGCTCCACCAAGGTATCGCCAAACACCCAATCTGACACGGCAAGTCATCCCCACGCCTGTGGAATATCATAGCCGTCGTCTATTAGATGGGTATAATAACCATACCAGGCGTCTTTTGACTCGCTATCCGTCAGATTAAAATTTGGCGAATTTTAGATGGAGGATAGAAGCAAAAACGCTTTAAAAATAATCATTTACGTGCCTCTGCACATAACAGTAATATCTTTGATGTAAACTCCAAAGACAATCGCAAAATTAGAAATATTATTTGGTTACAGGCTTTAATTATTTGTGAAATATTGTTAAAAGTCATGGCCTATTGGAATTTTCTGATTGCAGAAATAACAAATTGAAAGTTATCAATGGATAACGATTTATCTCGGTATAACGCGATTTATCATGATGTAACTCGAGGAACTGGAGTTTCCCGTCACGAGCATGGGCGTGCTCGGCGTGACGATATGAAACAAAAGGCGACTGCCCGGGATGGGCAGCCGCCTTTATAGGGAGGTCAAACTCCTAAAGGAGTTGAGATCAGTCTTTGATCTTGGCGTTGATGTACTCGCGGTTGAGGCGGGCGATGTTGCTCAAGGGGATGTTCTTGGGACACTCTGCCGAGCATGCGCCGGTGTTGGTACAGTTGCCAAAGCCGAGTTCGTCCATCTTGGCGACCATGGCGCGTGCGCGGCGTGCGCGCTCAACCTGACCCTGGGGAAGGAGGGCAAACTGGCTGACCTTGGCGCTGACAAAGAGCATTGCCGAGCCGTTCTTGCAAGCGGCGACACAGGCGCCACAGCCGATGCAGGTTGCCGAGTCCATAGCGACGTCGGCTACTTCCTTGGAGATAGGGGTAGCGTTGGCGTCGGGGGCACCGCCACAGTTGAACGAGACGTAGCCGCCGGCCTGCTGAATCTGGTCGAAGGCATTGCGGTTTACGATAAGGTCGCGGATGACGGGGAACGCAGCCGAGCGCCAG
>JAFLTK010000314.1 GCA_022511505.1 Muribaculaceae bacterium | reverse complement strand
AGGTATCCGCAATCAGAACGAGCAACTGAAGAAAAACAGCGATATCGCTCAATTCTGGCACTTGCTCGACTCTAACCACATGCAGGGCCGCATTATTTCCCGCGCTCACTTTGTGCTTAGACTTCAAGATAAATTCTCAACCTCTACGTCGGAGCCTATCGACTTTGGACGCAACAAAATGTTGCTTTACCTCAATTTCCAAAACGTCGTTACTTCGTTGGGGCAACGCATTAACGGTACAATGGTGGTCGGTAAACTTGACCCGGTTTCTCTTGAATCGTACCTGAGAACTCATCCTGCGTTCCTCGGCACGAAACAAACACGTTTCCGCGTTCTTACACCGACCGGGCAATTTGATTCTATCATCGAAACGAAAGACGGTGTAGTCAAGCACAAATACAAAGAAGTAAGGCCGATGGCCTTTGTGTTTGATTATGAACTGCTTAAAAACGCCTATTCGCTCAATCTTGATACTTTCGAGCGCGAGGAAAACGAGGTAGCCGAGGAGGAACTGAAATCTTCGTTTCCGCTCACTCCTCCTCCACAACAGGAGGAACTTCCCTTCTAATTTACCGGTGAGATTGATTGTGATAAACATTCAATCTCATTTTTTTACCCGAAATTTTCTTGTTCCGGCTGAGTCGAAAAATGCGTTAGACAACTTAGACAAGTTAGACAAAACTCATTATCAGCGAGTTAACCCCTGACATCGCCTTGACATTGGCTTGACAAATTTAGACAAGACAGCCAAAAAATCGGCAACGTTAGACAAACCTTGACAAGTTTAGACAAGCGCTAAGCCTATATAGTCTATATTCTTTTGATTGACTAAATATATCTTACTATATATTAACTACTTGCGCTTTTGGCTAACCTTTTTGTCTACGTGTCTAACGTGTCTGATACTTTTTCATCTTCACATGCGCGAGAAATTTTTTCTCTGCATGTGTCGTGTCGGGGCATGTTGCCGAAAATCGGCAACGCGAGGCGGCAAATTTTAGGCTAATCGGCTGATTATCCGTAAATTTGTATAGGAAAACTTCTTTATAGCATCTTATGGAAACTGACGAGAAAGTTACATATTGCGTTTATCTGGAACTCGAGCCATACCTCCGACAGTGGGTAATCCACTATTGCGGAGGTGTGACTCCCGTCAGTTTTCCTAAGAATAGTATCGAGAACATCCATCTGGCCAACGGCCTCATTAAGAGACCGGGCAACGTCGGCGCAGAGGTGATAACTCCGGATTTATTGGAAATTGCCATCCCCGAGTTTAAGGCTAAAGACCCGGCAACTTACAACTACTTGCCTAAGCCGGCAAGGTTTGAGTTAATAAGGACTATCAGGCGCAACTTTAGGCTCGACCTTTGGTCAAACCTTCATCGCTTCGGTTGGATAGGCCGACGACGAGACAAACTCATCGAGGCCTACATGATTGCCAACGGTATTGAGGTGGATGATACCAACACCAACACTATACTCAAAATTTACCAACGTGCCTATAAAACTTTTCTCGAAAACAAGAATTTCCAACGTCGGAAGACTAAAAAGAACAAATAACTGAAAAAATTTTCCGACTTACTACCCCCAAAAACGGAACAGTCTGTAACAGTTTATGAAAACCTCGATTCAAATATTACCGGGCATCAAAAGCATAGGTTGGGTTGACTCCCGCCATCTGCCCGCTCGTGTGGACCTCTCGGCCATCTGCGGTATGACGGTCGCCGTCATGACGGACATCAACCCGATTGATTTCTTTGACGACCCGAAGTGTGAGTGTGTCACAAAAAAGGACTCTGCCGGCTACGAGGATGCCGTCTCTCTGAAATTCTACACCGACTCGCCGCTGCCGATTTCTGACTTTATGGCTTTCGTCATCACTGACGTTAACGGGCGCTCCTTTCTCATAGGCTCGAAAGAGCGCCCGGCTATCGCAACGCCGACTCAATATATCGGTCCTCCTGCCGACCGAGCCTCTGTTATCGAATATAACGTTT
>JAFLTK010000313.1 GCA_022511505.1 Muribaculaceae bacterium | reverse complement strand
CGACCGTCGGCCATGACGCCCCCGATGTAGCACACGCCGATGCTCTCGGCGTTCTGGCCCGAGCAGTGCGCCCCGACTTTCTCGACGGCGCGGCCGCGGTGAACCTGCCCGTCAAGCCCTATAACATAGTGATAACCAATTTCGTTGAACCCCCTGGCGCGGTGCCACCGGTCAATCTCGGCAACCGAAACCTCGCGTCCGGCCGGCGTTGCCGAGCAGTGGACAATAATCTTTGAAATCTTCCTCATAGCAGTACAATGGTTTGTTGTTGATGTTGTTCAATAACAACAATAAAAACACTAACAACACTAACAACAATAATTAGAACTGCAAAAATACCGCTGCCGCGAGGCGCAGTTACCCCTATTCTGCTACTCACTGATTTTTGTCCCCGGTGTGAGCCCGACGGGCGAAGAAATCGGCGCTTAGTCGTGGGACTCGACCATGGTGGTAGGGGCAATGAAGCGCAGGCGACGGCGCGCACGGGTGGTGGCGGTGTAGAGCCAGCGGTAAAATTCCATCCCCATGGCCTCGACGGGGATGAAACTGGTGTCGACAAAGACGTCGCTCCACTGTCCGCCCTGGGCCTTGTGGCACGTGACTGCATAACCATATTTGACCTGAAGGGCGTTGATGTAGGGGTCAGAGCGCAGGGCGCGGCGCATGGCCGACTCAGAGCGGGCGGCGTTGGCCTCGCTCTCGGGGTCGTCGATGCGCGCCTGCATCAGCAGGGCGGTCTCGTCGCGGGTCAGTGCCGGGAAGTCGGTCGTCAGCGGGTTGAGGATGATTTTACACTCGAGGTTGATGTCGCGGTCGGGGAGGTTGAGGATGACGTCGGCAAAGCGGAAGCCATAGCGCTCCTCGGTGTCGATGATGTGGTCAACGACGGCGATGTCACCGTTTGCAATAAAGTCGACACCCTTGACCTTGGCGCTCCAGTGGTAATTGTTTTTGGCCACGAGGAGGCGGTCGCCGGCCACGAGCATCTCGGTGTGGTCGAGGATATTGGCGCGGATGGCCAGGTTGAAGCCCGTCGCGCGCTTGTTGGAGCGGGTGATGAGAATGGTGTCGGCGATGCCCACCTCGCTGTAGGACGTCGAGAGTTCGTCGGGCAAGTCGACGGTGTCGACCTCGGCGACTTCGCCGCCGCGGCCGGTGAACAGTTTGGGGACCGGGAGCGGGTCCTGAAGCATGGCGCGGCGCAGCCACGTCGCGTTGTGGAGAATTTCGGAACGCTCGCTTTGGCGCACGACGTCGGTCATCACCGCGCGCGACATCTTCAAGCCCATGCGCTTGATGACCTCCGGGTCCATGGCCGGCGAACGGTCACACCCCACCGGCGGCAACTGGGCCGTGTCGCCCATTAGGATGAGTTTGCAATTGTCGGCAGCAAAGCAGAACGACATCAGGTCGGCCAGCAGCGACGAGCCGTTCTCGCCCGCGTCGGCGCCAATCATCGACGCCTCGTCGACGATAAACACCGTGTAGGGGACCGAGTTGACAACGAGGTTCTGGTTGCCCATGGCGTCGGTCGTGTAGATGCGACGGTGGATAGTGTAGGCCGCGCGTCCCGCCATGGCGCTGAACACCTTGGCCGCGCGTCCGGTCGGAGCCAGCAACACCGTCGGGATATTGATGCGCGACAGCGCCTTGACCAGTGCCCCGATGAGCGACGTCTTTCCCGTGCCCGCATAGCCGTTGAGCAGGAACACCGACTCGCCCGGCATCGCCGTCGAGCAAAAACGCACCAGCGCCTCCCCGATGAGTCGCTGCTGGCGCGTCGGGGTGTAGGGCAAAAGACCGAAAAATATGTCGTTAAATTCCTCGAGAGTCATTGGCCGGTAGCAGGGGATTGACAGTTTATGGAGTTGTTGTTGGGAGTAGTGGGAGAGGTGGGAGTCACTAACAACACCAACACCGATTTAGATAAAAAAAGAATGAGTAAAGTAACCCGAAGATTAACATTTACTCATTCTCCTCTCTCCTCTGCGGTATGGACGGGACTCGAACCCGCGACCC
>JAFLTK010000312.1 GCA_022511505.1 Muribaculaceae bacterium | reverse complement strand
GCAATTTTTGTCACCTTAACAAAATTTCGGTCACAAAACGGGCTTAGAACGGGGCTGATGTGGCGAAGAGGCCGATAGTCGAGCCGGTGAAGCCACCGGAGGAGGATTGCAACCAGTCGCGAGAGACGGCATCGAGGGTAATGAAGTCTCCGGGGCGGCTGTCGGCGATACGGTAGGAGAATATGTGGTTCCCGTCACGCGACTCGGCGCGCAGTTCAACGGGCCTCCCGAGGGTCTTGAGGTCGACCGAGGCGACGACTTTTCCACCGGGCTTCATGAGCGAGATTCCGGTCGGGGTAACGGCAAGAAAGAGTTGGCGTTGCTCGCTTTTGACGAGGAGAAGACCGGCAGCGTCGGTGTCTTTGGCGTCACGACTGAGGGTGACGGTTGTTGTGACCTCAAAGTCGTGGTGTTGCATGCGGCGGCCAACGTAGGCCGGGGTGATTCCTGAACGGGTATCGACAGGGGCGCATTGCATCACCAATCCATCCCCGACCGTGACCATCTCGGCGGGACTTCCCCACAATGATATCCACCCTGGGTCGAGCGACGGTGAGCGGAACGTGTCGGTCCATGTGAAATTACCGGCTTGACCGGGTTGTTGTGTTTCGGTCGCGGGGATGTTGGTTTTGATTGGGACGAGGTCGAGGTTTTGGGTAATGTAGGGGAACGAGTCGGCACTCCATCTGACAGGCATCATAAACGTTTCACGGCCAAGATGTTCCGAGCCTTCGCTCCAGGGTCGGCATCCCAAAAAGACGGCCAGCCAACGGCCATCTTTCTCGACAAGGTCGGCATGGCCGGCACAGGTAACGGGGAGCGGGCGGTTGGTTTTCTGAAGGCGTTGGGTCAGCATCGGGCCGCGACTCCAACGGCGCCAAGGACCATAGATATTGTCGGCCTTGTAACAAACTTCAGAGTGACACCAACTTGTTCCACCCTCGGCGGCGATGAGGTAGTATTTACTGTTGATTTTATAGATATGGGGACCTTCGTTGCGTTCGAGTTGTTCTTCGGGTCCTACACCCTCCTCCTTGAACAGAACGGGCTCACCGACCGTCTTTCCGGTAGAGGTGTCAAACTCGATGATGGCAAGGGCGCGATAGTTGCTCCACTTGACGGGGCTGTGCTCGTCGGCTTTGTGGACAATGTAGGCTTTACCATCATCGTCAAAGAAAAACGACGGGTCGATACCGTGGACATCGGGCAACACAACCGGGTCGCTCCACTGACCGGTAGGGTCGGTTGCGGTCACATAGAAGTTTATTGACTCGTTTCCGTTGACACAGGTCGTTATCATGTAGAACAGGCCATTGGCGGGATTGTAACTGATGGCAGGTGCATAGATACCACCCTTGCCAAGCGACACCCCCTGCAGCCACGGCAGTTGCTCGGGGCGCGAGAGTACGTTGCCAACCTGAGTCCACGTCATTAGGTCGCGCGAGTGATAGATGGGAACACCGGGAAAGTAGCCAAAGGTCGACGTGACAAGCCAGTAATCACCGTCGCGGCCCACTACCGACGGGTCTGAGGCCCATCCGCTGATGACCGGATTATAGTATTCACCGGGCTCGGTTAGCGGGGAGGCGTAGATGGAGTCGAGACCGGTGTAAGAGAAGTTATCAAACTGTGCGGTAGCCGCATTGACAGCCGTCACGACACCGAAAATAATTGTTGATATGATTAATTTTTTCATGGTTTTAAATTTATGGTACAAATATACAAAAAATTTATGGCAACAACATACAACCTGGCTCCAATCAAATGAATTAAGAGCAGTCAATTTAGTGGTAAATGGTTTCTCCTTAGCCGCTTGCATCATCAAACCAATAATTATGTCGCAAATTAACAGTAGTGTCAAGAGTATAAAGTAAAAAGTTTGCAAGAATATATGATAATCCTGTACGCATGGTTAATAAATGTTAAAAATTTGGTATTGTAATAGATTTATCCCTAATTTTGCATGAACTACTTCTAACTACATGGGGTTGACAGGTTTTGACAGCGTGTAGAGGTGGTCGGCAAG
>JAFLTK010000311.1 GCA_022511505.1 Muribaculaceae bacterium | reverse complement strand
TGGGCCTCGTCGACGGCATAGAACGAAACATTGACGCTACGCAGGAACTCAACGTTTTCTTCCTTGGTCAATGACTCGGGAGCGACATATAGCAACTTGGTTTTGCCTGCAAGGATGTCACTTTTCACCTGGTCGATGGCGGCCTTGTTCAGCGATGAGTTCAGGAAATGGGCGATGCTGTCGTCCTCGCTGAAATGCCTCATCGCGTCAACCTGATTCTTCATCAACGCAATTAGTGGCGAGATGATAACCGCTGTGCCATCCATTATCAGGGCGGGCAATTGATAGCACAGCGATTTGCCCCCTCCCGTGGGCATAAGCACAAAGGTATCGTGCCCGGCTAAGAGGCTTTCCATGATTGCTTCTTGGTTGCCCTTGAACGTGTCAAATCCAAAATGTTGTTTTAGGGCCGCGTGAAGGGTTTTGTTCTTTGCCATGGTAGGAGGGTAGATTGAAGGGGTGAGTGATGGTGGTTATTTGTAGTCTTGTTGTGTCAGGGGAAGAAGTTGTGGTATATAATTGTGATTTACCGTTTTATGTTTTCAATTCAATTGTAAATGTTAGTCTCGAAGTTGGCTTTCTTGAGCTTTTCCATGACGAGAGCCGAGGTGACTGTAAACTCTTTGGAATCGCTTGACGGTATTTCAAACATGGGGTCAATCATTACCGTCTCAACGATTGAGCGCAATCCGCGCGCTCCGAGTTTGTACTCTATCGCTTTGTCTACAATCAAGTCGAGAGCGTCGTCGTCAAAGGTCAATGTAACGCCATCCATTGCAAAAAGTTTGATATATTGCTTGACGATTGCATTGCGAGGCTCGGTCAGCACGCGGCGAAGGGCGTCGCGGTCAAGCGGTTCAAGGCTGGTCACAATGGGCAGTCGGCCAATGATTTCGGGAATCAGACCAAATGACTTCAAGTCTTGCGGGGCGACATAACTGAGCATGTTGTCGCGGTCGATGTTGACACGCTCGCCGTTGTTGGTGTAGCCGACAACATGGGTGTTCAGTCGTCGAGCGATGTTGCGCTCTATGCCGTCAAACGCTCCACCACATATAAATAATATATTCTTGGTGTCGACGGGAATCATCTTCTGCTCGGGATGTTTGCGGCCGCCTTGGGGCGGAACGTTGACAATCGAGCCTTCGAGCAACTTGAGTAGACCCTGCTGAACGCCCTCGCCCGAAACATCGCGCGTAATCGACGGATTGTCACCCTTGCGGGCAATCTTATCGATTTCGTCGATAAAGACGATACCTTTCTCGGCACGCTCAACATCATAGTCGGCAACCTGAAGCAATCGCGTCAGCAGACTCTCAATGTCTTCGCCGACATAGCCGGCCTGAGTTAACACCGTTGCATCAACAATGGTGAACGGCACATCGAGCAACCGCGCTATCGTCTTGGCAAGCAGAGTCTTACCGGTACCGGTAGGACCGACCATAATGATGTTACTTTTCTCTATATCAACATCATCGTCCTTGCCGCTTTGGGCCAGTCGTTTATAATGATTGTAGACCGCCACCGACAGGTATTTTTTTGCCGAATCCTGACCGATGACATATTGGTCGAGGAATTGCTGTATCTCTTTAGGGCGCGGGATTGAAGTCAAGTCAATTCCATCACCCGTGGCACCTTTTGTGCCATGGGCGTGGAAATCTTTGATGACCTCATGGACCTGCTCGATACACTCGGTGCAGATGTATATCCCAGGCGTCACCGCGCTCGGGATAAGACCTGAACTCATGTCGGCCGGACGACCACAGAAGTCACACGTTTGTATTTGTTTTCTTTCTCTTTTAGCCATTATTTTGGGTTAAATCTATCGACTCTTTGCGGCTCAAGCGTGCTGTGACTTGATAAGCACCTGATCAATCATGCCGTAGGCTTTAGCCTCCTCGGCAGTCATCCAGTAGTCGCGGTCGCCGTCATGCTCAACCTTCTCGATAGACTGACCCGAGTGGTTGGCAATGATTTCATAGAGTTCGTGTTTCAACTTAAGTATCTCGCGGGCTGTGATTTCAATGTCACTTGCCTGACCCTGAGCGCCACCCATCGGCTGGTGAATCATCACG
>JAFLTK010000310.1 GCA_022511505.1 Muribaculaceae bacterium | reverse complement strand
TTTTGTCACTGGCACTGGATATGCCATTATGGACGCCGATCTGCTCGGCGGTACGGGGGACGGTACAACCGAAAAAGAATTCACCGACTTTATTTCAGGCTAGATATATAACGCTTCTAATACATTCCAATGCAATGATAAAAAGCATAGTCGTCGATGGCTGTCACCGAGGGCGGGAAGTTAAATTCAGTCAACGCTACACAGTCGAGAAACATCTCATAGGGTATCGTTTGGAGATTGTCAGGAAGTGTCACGTCGGTTAAAGTAGAGCAACCGGCCAGCGTGTGGGTGCCAATTTCGGTTACCGTGTTGGGAATGACAATGCCGGTCAACGCCGTGCATCTCATAAATGCGGCTCGATCAATCTTTGTTACCGTTGGGGGTATAGTGATGGCGGTCATTGACTCGGCCTCAAAAAACGAGCATATTCCAATCTCAGTCACAGTGTAGGTGTCGCCGTTGTAAACGACAGTCTCGGGCAACACGACGTCGCCCACGGGATTGTTGGCGCCGGCCTCCCAATTGATGCCGTCGCTTGTCTTGCATGTTTTGTCTTCGGCCGAGGTAACGGTATAGTTAATCCCGTTATACTCAAAATCTTGGGCCGACACTTTTGTTGTCAGAGCCAAAAGCGTTGCCGCTAAAACGGTCAAAATTCTTGTTTTATACATGGTAAAGAGTAGTTTTTCTAAATTATATATGCAAATTTAGAAAAAATTAATTATAAAGCAAAAATTCTAATCGTTGAGAAAGAAATAGCCGGCACGACAGCACGTCGGGCCGGCTATTGAAACTATATTTATTTAAGACGCAAGGGTTTAACGGCGTTTCCCGCGCTGGCGCTCCTGCTCTTGAAGCAGTTGCTGCTGGCGACGCTGTGCTTCCTCGAGTTTGGCCATGAAGCCCGATTTCTTGCGGGGTTTCTTGGCGTTGGCTTTCATCGTTTCACGAACTTTGTCCTCGCTGATAAAGCGGCGAACGAGGTAGGTCTGGACGATGGTAATCAACAGTGACAGGAAGTAGTAGTAACTAAGCGCGGCGGCATAGTTGTTGAAGAACACCAGGAACATCAACGGCATCAGATACATCATCATCTTCATGCCCGGCATGCCGGCGCTTTGGGCCTGACTCTGCATGTTGATGTAGGTGTAAATGATGTTGGTGGCGGTCATCAGCAAGCAGAAAAGGCTGATGTGGTTGCCGAATGTCGATGATATCAGCGGGATGTTGGTTGTCCACGAGACAATGGCGTCGGGCGCCGAGAGGTCGTGAACCCAGAGGAACGACTGGCCGCGCAGTTCGATTGCCGAGGGGAAGAAGTTGAACATTGCAATCAGGATAGGCATCTGGAGCAGCAAGGGCAAGCAACCGCTCATCGGGTTGGCGCCGGCGCGGCTGTAGAGCGCCATCGTTTCCTGATTGCGCTTCATGGCGTTCTCGTTGCCGGGATATTTATCGTTGATGGCCTTGATTTCGGGCGCAAGGATGCGCATCTTGGCCTGCGATTGGTAACTCTTGTAGGTGAACGGGAAAAGGATAATCTTGATGAAGATTGTCAGCAGCAGGATGATGATGCCATAGTTGCTGATGAAACGGCCGAGGAGGTCAAACGTCGGGATTACAATCCAAGTGTTAATCCAGCGGAACAGAGTCCAGCCGAGCGGAATCAACTTGGTCAGATGCATGTCCTGATCGGGAATGATTTGATCTTGAAGGTCGTTGAGCAAGGGATAGGAGTTGGGACCGAGGTAGAAGGTGAACGACGCGGGATTGGCGAGTGTCGACGAGTATTCCATCGTGGTGTTGATGGTCATCATCTTCAGGTAATCGGGGTCATGCTCAAGGACCTCGCTCTCGAGGCTTGCCGACGTGAACTGGTTGTTGGCAATCAGGACGGCGCTGAAAAATTGGTTTTTACATGCAATCCAGCGCAGGCGCTCGTTGACTTCCTTGGCGGCATTTTTGTTTTCAGAAAGATTGTCGACATCGCCGTCGCCAAGCATGTAGAAGATGCCGCTGTTGCGCTCTTCAAACACGCGGCCGCTCTCGTTGCGGTGCAGGCGGTCGTGCCATGTGAACTCCATCTCCGAGATGTTGGCGGGGATGATTTGCTCCATGTGTTGCTGGACGACGTCCATCTTGACCGTGTAACTG
>JAFLTK010000309.1 GCA_022511505.1 Muribaculaceae bacterium | reverse complement strand
CCCCAGTTCTGGCCGAGCACCGAAAAATCATCGGGCGGAGCGCCGGCCTGGCAGTCGAGGTTGAACAGGCGGGGCGACAGCCAAGCGTCGGCACTGGTGCGAGAGATGCCGATAGGAATGTCGCCCTTGAGAGCGACGCCGTGCTCGTGGGCATAGCGGCTTACCTCGCGCATCTGCTTATCGAGGTGATATTGTAGGAAATAGACAAAATGTATCTCCTTTTGATTTGCCTCGACAAAGGCATCAACTTTCGGCTCGTCATAAACAGCCATATCACCCCAGCGGTCAAACTCGGGCGTCTCAAACTTGTCGCGCAGGACACAGAAAGCGGCGTAGGGCTTCAACCACGACAGGTTGCGCTCAACAAACTTCTGATAGTCAGCGTTTTCAATCGTCGCCCCGGCATTTTGCTCATATATCTCGCGGAGGTAGGCCATCTTGGCATTGTTAACACGCTCATACTCGACCGTTTCCGAGAGGCTCAGTTCGTGCTTGAGATCACTATAGTAGTGACGACGATTCTCGTCGTTGAGCTCACCAACCGCCTCGAGCCTGAGATACATCGGGTGGAGGGCAAACGTTGAGTTGGCGTTATAGGGATAGGAATCGGTCCAGGTGTGGGTCATCGTGGTGTCGTTTATCGGCAGAATCTGGATAAACTTCTGTCCCGTCTTGACGGCCCAGTCGACCATCTTCTTTAGGTCATAGAAATCGCCCACGCCAAAGTCTTCATCGCTGCGCAACGAAAAAACGGGAATGGCGAGTCCGGCGCCGTGCCATGGATTGCGCGGGTTGATGTATCTCATTCCGCCCATGACGACCGCTTTGCCCTCAGGCGACGGATTGACAACGAGACGACGGTTTTCGCCTCCCTCCCACGCCTTGATTGCGCCGGTCGCGGCATCGATGATTACAAACTTATACTCAAAGGGGAAGCTCAGTTTGTCCAACTGCAGCGACACGTTCCATAGCGGGAACTCTGCGTTATTCATTTTGACAACGCGACTCTCATCCCAGTTGCCAAACAATTCGCCGTCGCCTATGATACCAAGCGTCTCATCGGGCGCCACGAGCGGAGCCGACACGCGAAGAGTCAGCCTGCCCTCGGTAAACATCAGCGGCGAATCTTTCCCGTGACGGGCGCAGATGCAGTCGACAAACGCCGATGAATAGAACGGCTTGTCAAAAGGCATATCCTGCCAGCGGTCATAGACGATGACCTCGGCCGCCTCGGGGGTGGCAAAGAAAGTGTGGTCCGGGCCCCACTCGTTGCGCGTCGTCGTGCCGTCGGCATCGTTATGGACCATATAGCGGTAACTGAACCGGCGACATTTGTCGGGCAGTTGAAGCTCGATGAACCAATGCTGCTCGCCGTCGAGCGTCATCGGCAACGCCTTGGCCGGCTGTGAGTTGCCGAGCGCCGGGATGTTTCCGGTAATATAAATTGACTCGCCCCAGTTGGTGCGATAATCTACGTTGAGAATAAGTTTCATCGTGGTAAAGTAGGTATGATAACTTTATTGTTTACAAGGATTTTGGTGGTACTGCTACATATAGCGCCACTTGAGGGCGTAAATTTACGAAATAAAAACGCCAAAACCGACGATTATGTTGTCGATTTTGGCGTTTTGTGTTATCAAACATATTTTAGGGCCGATTCAACCCGGCTTTTAGCCACATTTGGAGGTGCCACACGAGGTACAAATCAGGCAGCCCTCTTGGTATATGAGCGTTTCCTGACCGCAATTCGGGCACTTTTGGCCGCGGGCCGTCGTGCCGTTGGGAAGATACTTCTTGAGGGCACGCTCGACTCCCATCTTCCATGTGTTAATAGACTGACTGTCAAGCTCAAGACCACCAACGAGTTTGAGCACCTGGTCGATTGGCATACCATAGCGCAACACGCCCGAAATCAACTTTGCATAGTTCCAGTACTCGGGGTTAAACTTGTCGCTAAGACCCTCTATTGTAGTCTTATAGCCGCGCTTGTTAATAAAGCGGAAGTCGTAGCGCTTGTTACCGTTCTCGTCGATGGCTTTGATAATCTGACCGCGAGTAACCGACTTGGGACAGAAAATGCCATCCTCGTCGTCGGCAAGACCGGTGAAGATTTCGTATGGGCGGCCATTCATCAGACCGACGAATGCAATCCATTTCTCTTTGTTGTT
>JAFLTK010000308.1 GCA_022511505.1 Muribaculaceae bacterium | reverse complement strand
TGATGAACATCATCAACGGCGGTGCTCACTCTGACGCTCCCATCTGCTTCCAGGAGTTCATGATTCGCCCCATCGGCGCTTGCTGCTTCAAGGAAGGTATCCGCATGGGTACCGAGGTGTTCCACAACCTCAAGAAGGTGCTCCACGAACGCGGCCTCTCAACCGCCGTCGGTGACGAAGGTGGCTTCGCTCCCTCGCTCGATGGCACCGAGGACGCTCTCAACGTCATCATCAAGGCTATCGAACTTGCCGGCTACACTCCCGGTAAGGACGTGACCATCGGCCTCGACTGCGCTTCTTCTGAGTTCTACAAGGATGGTCTCTATGACTACACCTGGAAAGAGGGCGAAGGCGCTCCCAAGCGCACCTCTAAGGAGCAGGCCGAATATCTCAAGGAACTCGTTGAGAAATATCCCATCGACTCTATCGAGGACGGTATGGACCAGAACGACTGGGAAGGCTGGAAGATTCTGACCGACATGATTGGCAACCGTTGTCAACTCGTCGGCGACGACCTCTTCGTTACCAACGTTAAGTACCTCGAGAAGGGTATCGAACTCGGTTGCGCCAACTCTATCCTCGTTAAGGTTAACCAGATTGGCTCTCTGACCGAAACTCTCCGCGCCGTTGAACTCGCTCAGCGCAATGGCTACACCGCCGTTATCTCTCACCGCTCCGGCGAAACCGAGGATGCTACCATCGCCGACATCGCTGTTGCTACCAACGCCGGCCAGATTAAGACCGGTTCGGCTTCGCGCTCTGACCGTATGGCCAAGTACAACCAGCTTCTCCGCATCCAGGAGCAGCTTGGCGACGCTGCCGCATACGGCTATGGCAAACTGACCAAAATGCCTCAGGCTTAAACTGAATCTATAATAAAAACAGAGGCCGCAAGTTTTGACTTCGCGGCCTCTGTTTTTTGTTTCGGGTCGGCGTTTTGATGCCTATTCCTCGACGCGGAACACGCGGATGCCTTTGTAGCCGCCGCGTTTGACAAAGTCGGCCAGACGCTCGTCGCTGACGACAACCTCTTTTTGGCGCGACGACGCGTGCATCACCCGCTTCTCGCCCCCTTCCTCGACAATGATGCCAAGGTGGGACACGTCAAGACCGCCAATCGTCGTCACAAATCCTATCAGGTCGCCCTCCTTTAACCACGCGTCCACCTCCTTGGCGCTCAGGTTGCCACCTTTTATATAATAGAACTGATGGCCGCGCAGCCCCGACTCGATATTTTTTATCCGCTGGAACTCGGCACTGTCGGCCAGGGCCTCATAACTGTCGCGGTGGGAGGTCATGAAATCAATCGTTTTTACCATCGACTGGGCGCGCGGGGCCTCGCGTGACACTTCTTTTAAGACACCACGCATCCCGTTGTCGACCGACCACTCGCTGATATAGTGCAATCGCGACCCATAGCCGTCAAGATGGCCGCCGCGATAGCGGATGCTCTCGAGCGCGTCAAGAAAATCGCGCCATCCGCCATTTATTGCCGCCGTGCGCGCCAGCATCGCTACCACCTCGACAAACGTAGTGCAGTCAACCTCGGCCATATTCACCGTCAACATCTCCGGCGACCCCTCGAGCGTGTGGGCAACGTATGGCGTCCCGAGCATACCGCGGCCAATAGCCGCAACGCGCCCGTTCATCGTCCGTTGGCTCGCGCCGAGCCCTATCAACTCCTCAATCTTGAGTGTATCATTCGCCTCATCGTGCCATCTGACCTCGGCAAGCGACACAGCCCCGGCGCTTATCGCCGACGCTACCATCGCCGCACCTATCGACATAACCAATCGTCTCATATATTATATAGTATTAAGTAAAGCAAATTTGTTTTGAATGTTTAGAAAGTTTGGAAATCCCCTCCAATGGAATTTTCACTGCAAAAATAACAAAAAAATTCCAACTCCGCCACCCGTTCTCGCCGCAGGTTGTTTCTTGTCGCCGCTCATGTCGTGACGAAGAGGCTCCGGTCCCTCGTTTTCCCGCGTTGCCGTTGTTGCCGCCATTGACGCCCGTTCTACCATCGCGGGGTCGCCAATATCGTGATGAGGAGCTCCAGCCCCTTGTTCTGTAGCCGTCGGTTTGTCTATGGGTGATACTGTTGAAGTCCGCTTTTGCCGCCCCTGCCCGTGACGAGGAGCTCCAGCTCCTCGTTCGGTAGCCGTCGGTTTGTCTATG
>JAFLTK010000307.1 GCA_022511505.1 Muribaculaceae bacterium | reverse complement strand
ATCGCTACTTTATTCTTTTTATTAAAATTTTTCCCCACTGATTTGCTACTGAGCCGTTTTCTTTACCAGAAAGAGGGATTCGCACTGGCTTGACTAATTATTTGATACAAGTGAATAGTTTGGTAGTGCAAATATAGTCGCGATTACATAGAGTCTTCGGAGACGACGAGAGTTTGCAATGTGGCATATAATCGTCATCTCCGTTGACTCCATTCTTTTTTTCATCAACACCACACGATTTGCTTAGTTCATCATGGGGTTAATAGTCATATCCGATGATAGCATAGGATCATTTACCATTCCTCCGTCAGACTCACAACCGTTAATGGTGGACAAAAAACAATCGAATGCGGTGTATTGATACGGGATGGTTCACTCCGGTAATCAATTTGCTTGGGAATCAATTTGGTGGAAAGTCGAAATTATTGAGTAATTTTGCCGGGTTAAAACGAGAAGATTGTTATGATTAACTGGATATATCTGATAATTGCCGGAATAATGGAGGCCGGATTTACGTTCTGTCTCGGCAAAACGAAAGTGGCCGTCGGGAAAGAACTGTGGCTTTGGTGGATTGGCTTTGCCGTGTGCCTGGGACTGAGTATGTTTCTGATGGCAAAGGCTGCCGAGAAGTTGCCAATCGGAACAGTCTACCCGGTATGGACCGGGATTGGTGCGGTCGGTGCCATGCTCGTAGGTATCTTGTTTTTCAGTGAGCCGGCTACGTTTTGGCGTCTTTTCTTTATAACAACGTTGATACTGTCGATTATTGGATTAAAAGTAATTTCGTGATATGAGACCGTTGAGGAGATTCAAGCAGGAACTTCCCGATGTTGAAGTTATTGAGATACTGACTACGGGCAAGGTCGCAACGTGGGCTTTGGATGGCGACGACGGGTTTCCCTACGCTGTCCCGGTAAACTATGTATATGCCGACGGGGCAATATACATTCATTGCGCAAAAGAGGGTCATAAGATTGACGCGATAAACCGCAATCCAAAGTGCTCGCTTTGCATTATTGACAAGGACGACATTGTGCCCGAGCGGTTTACGACCCATTTCAGGAGCGCTATTACATTTGGCTTAGCAAAAATTGTAGCGCCAATTGACGAAAAGGTCAAGGCGCTACAGTTACTTTGCGAGAAATATAGCCCGGGTATTGACCCGTCGGGTGAGATTCAACAGTCGATAGGTCGCGTCGCCATTGTCAAGGTCGAGATTGTCAAGGCAACCGGCAAGCAGGCTATCGAATTGGTCAACATGAGTTAATCGTTAAGACAGTAAACGATTGAACTGACCACGCGAACATACTTTATATAGGGCGTATAGGGATCGCGATCCTCGATGGTGAATGTACCCTGGCTTGCTGTCATAATTTTGCCGAGCTTACTACCCGAATCTTCGGCGAACTTATTTGCCGCTTCGCGAGCATTTCGGGTCGCATCGGCAATCATTTCGGGCTTGATGGCGTTGAGATTAGTATATTCATAGTTGATTTGGTACTGATAGCTGTTGGTAACAATAGCAACGCCACTTTTGAGCAACTCAACCTGACGCTTAACCAGGTCATTGACCTTTTCTACTTTTGAAGATGTGACAACAACGACATTGGTGATGTTGTAGCGGAATTTGACGTCATCAGAACCATACCGGTCGGCTTGCTGGTCAACAACCTCGGGTGCGCTGAATGAGATTTCGTCTTCTTCGATACCATTATCTTTGAGGAAAGAGAGGATTATCTTGTTTGTCTCTTCGAGTTTGTTGTAAAGCGAGGGCAGGTCGTTGCCTACTTCTTTGCTGACGATGGGCCATGTTACCACATCGGCGGTTACTTCGCGAGCCGAAAGTCCGCGAACCGAGACAGTTCGCTGATTGTTGGAGATACCGTTGAGGCCCCTTTTGACCTGATTTCCGAGCAAAAAGAGACCAAACACGATGGCGATCCCAATCACAAAATGGGGTCTGGAGATGTTTTTGAAATTCGTGAATTTTGTAATTTTCATAATGCAGTATAATTAAATTAAAGTTTCTTCCTATGTAAGCGCTTCGCGAGCGTGTAAGTGTATTTTTAGCGTTTATCGAGTTTTAACGTTTTGCATGCTAAGGATAAAGAGCGAGACCGCTCGCGGAAGAGTGGTCTCGCATTTTGTTTTTGTGTCAGTGTCGTTATGTTGACTGACAGTCGGTTAGGCCTTTACTTTGTCAACAACGGCCTTGAATGCGGCGGGGTTGTTGAGAGCCAGGTCGGCAAGCACCTTA
>JAFLTK010000306.1 GCA_022511505.1 Muribaculaceae bacterium | reverse complement strand
ACTTCTACAACTTTAGGAAGGGTAGTTTGGACAATATTGCGTCGGCAAAGGTGCTCCTTGACCTATATGAGCATGAGTCGCTGACCGATCCGGCCGAGGCCGAGCGTTATCGTGTTGCCGCCGAATATCTCTATCGCTACCTGCGCTATGAGTACACGCGCATCACGCTTGCCGACGGTCGCGACGGCTTTATCCACAAGGATTCTTACCCTTATCAGATGTGGCTCGACGGGTTGTATATGGGGGCCGCTTTTTATGCCGAGTATGTTGGTATGTTTGCCCCTGATGATGACGAGGCTTGGAGTGATATTGCGTTGCAGTTCAAGACGATACACAGCCATACGTATGACACCGACAAGCAGCTCAACTACCACGGGTGGAGCGCGAAACCAACCGACTCCAACTCGTTCTGGGCCAACCGCAACGAGCCTTACAAGGGTTGTAGCAAGGAGTTCTGGGGTAGGGGAATGGGATGGTATGCGGCCGCGCTGGTGGATGTTCTCGACGTGATGCCTCGCGACCATTCTGACTATGCGTCGCTTGCCGAGATTTTCGGCCAAGTTGCCGAGGGAATATTACGCCGGCAAGATGCTAAGAGCGGGGTTTGGTACCAATTGCTGCAGTATGACGACACTTTTGTCAGTGCTCGCGGTCGTCGCAACTATCTCGAGGCCTCGGCTTCGTGCATGTTCACCTATGCGCTGCTGAAAGGTATCAGGCTCGGGTTGCTTGATGCCGACGAGGTAGGTCCTGCCGCCGAGAAAGCATACAGCGGGTTAATCGACACGTTTATCACCGAGAGTGCCGCCGGAGTCGACATTCACAACATTTGCCGCTCGGCAGGTTTGGGCCCGTTCTACAATCCCGAGCGCAACGGGACGGCCGACTATTATCTCGACGGTAGCGACGTCAACATTGTCTCCAACGAGGGTAAAGGTATCGGCTCGTTCATCATGGCCAGTCTGGAGTATGAACGACGCTCCACGTCATCGGTAGAAACGGTAAAGACCGCCCCGATCGCTCCCGCCGTCTACCTCGACCTCCACGGGCGTCGATATTCGTCGGCTCCCGCAACCGGCCTCTACATCGAAATCAGCGACGGCCACGCTACCAAGCGAATAGCGCGCTGACCGTCTCGCCCTCCGGGCTCATATCCGCTCCGTTGACAAAATCAGTGGCGAGGCGAGGATGTTGGGGTGGGGGTGTTCTCGGAAGTTTCGACGAGGAATACCGAGAGAATCATAAGCGAGATGGCCAGAATCTGCCACCACGAGAATTTGTCTTGCCCGAGGATGTAACTCATGACTGCCGAAACGATTAGAATCAGGTTTGCATACAGTGACACGACCGTTGCCGGGAGCAAGTCGAGCGAGAAGTCTTGCAACAGGTAACTGATAAACGTGGGGAATATCAGGATGAAAAGCAAAACCAGCATCGGCGTGCTGAAAATGTTTTGTTGCAGCACGAGGGCGTCCCAGCCCGTGAAACAGACGCTGACTATTGCGCCGATAGCACCGCCTCCAAACGTCAGAAACGACACCATCGCGCTGCCATATCGGGGGATAAACCGTTTCTCGAGAACGAGATAGGACGAGAACAATACTGTACCGGCCAGGCAGAAAAGGTTACCCTTGAGGGGGTCGGTGGCTACGGCGCTACCATGCTGGGTCAAGATGCAGACCAATGCACCGCCGAGTCCGATGACCATCCCGACAATCTTCTTCCACGTTGCGTGTTCGGTTCTGAGTATCAGGCAGATAATAAAGACGCAGATAGGTTGCAGACTCATGAAAATAGATGACGATATAGGGGTGGTATATGTCAAGCCCTTCAACTGGGTCCACATGTAACCAAAAACAAAAAACAATCCCGCAGCCACCAACATCAATCCATCCTTCAACCCCGGCCGGGCGAATTTCTTGCGCGTGAAAATAGAATAGATGAAAAACAGGATTGACCCGACGCCGAGACGTAAAACAACTCCCGACTGGGCATTCATCCAGTGGGGAAGAAGGTAACGGAGTGCGTTTTGGTTGAGTCCCGAAAAGGTCTTGGAGACCGTCATCATCAGATTGCCTTTAACAGTCGAGTTCATAAGAAAGGATAGTTTATGGTCGGGGACAAATTTAAGAGAATTTTCTGACGTAATAAAGATATTGGGTATTTTTTCGGTATTCTCCGCGGTTAATCGGTTCGTGAAACCGAAAGGCGTTCGCTTCAAATTTATGTTGGCATCGCGGAGCGATGAAAATTTCAATAACCCCGTACAAGCGCGAAGCGCGCAG
>JAFLTK010000305.1 GCA_022511505.1 Muribaculaceae bacterium | reverse complement strand
GCGAGGGTGTCATCGCCCAGTTCTTCTACGTCGGCGCACAAATCATGTGCTGGACGTTCATCATCCAGTATGGCACACGCGTGTTCATGGCCGAGGGTATGAGCGAACAGGCCGCCGAGGTCTTGAGCCAGAAGTATAACATCGCCGCGATGATTTTCTTCTGCCTGTCGCGATTTATCTGCACCGCCCTACTCCGCTACATCAACCCGGGCCGATTGCTGGCTATACTTGCCGCCGTTGGCGCGACGCTAACCGTCGGTGTCATCTTCATCGACGGCGTGGCGGGACTGTACTGCCTCGTGGCTGTGTCTGGCACCATGTCGCTGATGTTCCCAACCATCTATGGCATAGCGCTTGACGGCCTTGGCGAGGACGCCAAGTTTGGCGCTGCCGGTCTGATTATGGCCATCCTTGGCGGCAGCGTGCTCCCGCCGTTGCAGGCCGCAATTATCGACATGGGCGTCGTTGTCGGCTGGCCGGCTGTCAATATCTCCTTCGTTCTCCCCCTCTGTTGCTTCATCATCGTCATGCTCTACGGCCTCCGCACCCGATAGGCCCCTTACCCTTCGAGTTCGCTGAGTTCGAGCCAACGCATTTCCTTTTCGTCGAGCTGCTCGCTGACCTGCTCATAACGGGCGGCGCGAGCAGCGACGTCATTAATCTCGGCGCCGCTGTTGAACAGCGTCTCGAGTTCGGCTTTCTCAGCAGTAAGGGCGTCGATTTCGGCAGTCAAGGTTTCGAGTTCACGGCGTTCTTTGAAAGTCAGACGGCGAGCGCGTTCCTGGCGTCGCGGTTCTTGGCGCGTTGTGCTTGCAGCCTCGGCCTTGGCATCGCGCTGCTCGGCCCGCGCCTGCTCGTCGCGCCACGTGCGATAGTCGGTATAGTTGCCGGGAAAGTCTTTGATGACGCCGTTCCCTTCCATCACAAAGAGGTGGTCGACGATGCTGTCGAGGAAGAAACGGTCGTGGCTGATGACGATGATACACCCCTTGAAGTCGCGAAGGTAATCCTCCAGTATGCCGAGGGTTACAATGTCAAGGTCATTGGTTGGCTCGTCGAGGATGAGGAAATTTGGCGAGCACATCAACACCGACGCCAAGTGCAGTCGGCAGCGCTCGCCGCCGCTGAGTGTATGGATATACTTCTGCTGGTCGGCCGGCGAAAAAAGAAACTGCTGGAGAAACTGCATCGGCGAGTAAACAATCTGTCCGCCGTTGAGCACCACCTCCTCGGCCACACGCGTGATGGCATCAATGACGCGGTCGTCGTCACGGAACTTGATGCCCTCCTGACTGTAATAGCCAAAGCGCACCGTCTCGCCAACGTTCCACTCGCCCTTGTCGGCCGGGACAAGTCCTTGAAGCATCTTTATCATCGTCGACTTGCCGGCACCGTTGCGCCCCACGATGCCCACTTTTTCGCCGCGCGCAAATGTGTAGGTAAAATCGTCAAGGATGATTTTATCGCCAAACCGCTTGCTGACACCTTTTGCCTCAAATATTTTGGAGCCTATATAGGAACTGTTGACGTTCAGATTGACGTTGCGCTCGTCGAGGCGCACCTGCGAACGCTCTTTGAGGTCATAGTAAGCGTCAATGCGAAATTTCGCTTTACCGGCACGCGCCTGAGGTTGGCGACGCATCCATTCAGTCTCGCGGCGCAGCAGATTGCGCACCTTGGCCAACTCGCCGGTCATCGCCTCGATGCGTTCGGCTCGACGGCGCAGGTAGTAGTCATAATTGCCCTCGTAGGTGAAAATCTGCTCGCGGTCAATTTCGATAATCTTGGTGCAGACTCGGTCCAGGAAATAGCGGTCATGGGTAACCATCAACAGGGCAACGCGCTGGCGCTTGAGGTAACTTTCGAGCCACTCAATGACTTGGATGTCAAGGTGGTTGGTGGGCTCGTCGAGGATGAGCAAGTCGGGACGGTCGAGGATTACACGCGCCAGGGCGATGCGCTTTTGCTGGCCTCCCGAGAGGTTGCCGACGCGTTCGCCGAGGTCGTGGATGTCGAGTTGGCCGAGGATTTGCTTAAGGCGGTCCTCATAATCCCACGCACCGGCGGCATCCATTGCCGTCATAGCCTCGCGGAGCCGCTCCGAGTCACCTCCGACAAGTGCCTGCTCATATTCGCCGATAATCTGTGGCAACTCGTTGTCCCCATCGGCAAGGCAAGCCTCGAGAATCGACAACTCGGGGTCAAGGACGGGCGTCTGCTCGAGATACCCGACGCGCACGCCCTCGCTGAGGGTGATGCGCCCCGAGTCGGCACTCTCTTTGCCGCTGATGACAC
>JAFLTK010000244.1 GCA_022511505.1 Muribaculaceae bacterium | reverse complement strand
TCATGTCATAAACCTGGGCGGCGGCAACGTCGCCTGTAAAGCCGAGGACACCCTTGCCAAGCGACTTGGCACCGGCTGTACCAACCTTAACGGCCTGGATACCGCTTGATTCGAGACCAAACATATAGCCATATACATCGGTTAAATCCTCATAGTCCCACAGATTCTCGCAGTAGGTGACTATCAAACTCAAATCTGAGTTGGTGAACGGAATACCGGTCATAACCTGATTTTCAACGACAACAATTTCGCCGGTCAGCCAGTCAAACGACTCGTAGGAGTGGGTCATATTCTCCTTAATCCAGTCGGCCAAAGAGGCATTACTTGAGGCGATATAGTTTTCGAGAGTTTCAAACTGTTCACCGTCGGCGGGGAGAATGTAAGCACAATAAGGCTGATTGTTGGCGCGAGAGCAACCGAGGACATCGCCGGCGGCGGATATTGAAGATACAAGAATGTCGGGACCGCTGGTGGGATAGGCCTTGAAAGTGCCATCGTTCAAGTTAAACTTATAGACACTATATTCTGACCATGATTCCCAAGTCATGGGGTCAAAATAGTTCTTGATAGCAGTAGTTGCAAAACAGCCGGCATCGGGAGTCATAACCAAGTTGTTGAACTCAAAGGTGGGCACGCGAGCAACGAGTTCCATATAAGCCTCTTGGAATTTCATAAACTGCTCATACCAAACTTCATATTCATCTTCGGCGGCAGCGAGTGCTGCTTTCTCCTCGTCGGTCATATAATCTGAAATCTGAGGATAGTTATCCCAGTTGTCATCGCCCGAGAGATACCAGTCGTTTAAAGCGTCCTCAAATGCTGCGATTTCCTCGGGAGTCATGAAACTCTCGGCCTGGGGATAGTCCATATCTTCGGGGCAGTCGGGAAGCGTGAGCCCTTCGGGGTGGAAAAGCTCGCTGTGAATCATGGTGTAACTCCACTCGCCGTTTGCATCCTTGGTATACATGATTGGCTCAATGATTGAACCGGCAAAGTCCTGAACCTGACCGAGAATAGTGTTGCCATCGTCACTGACAGCAAATGCGGTTATATACTGGGGCGTGCGGCCGGTGAGGTCCTCGGTTGGATAAGGCAAGTCGATAATGTCACCGTAGGTGCCATCTTCCTGAACTTCCCAGTAGCAAGGATACAACATCAAACCATTGTAGTCACCACCGTAGGAAATCGGTGACACGGCACCTACGATAGTCTTGCCATCATTGGAGATACCATAGAGCTGGGCAAGATTGCGACCGATAGTCGACTTGATGACATTCCACTCGCCATCTTTCCAATAGGCGGCATTGATATTGTCGGTAGTACCAACAACAACGCCATTATTTGAAACCTTGTTGCCCGGAACCAAGCCATACATCGTTGTGAACGTTTCATCATCGGGAAGATATTCAAAATTCTGTCCCGATACCAGGTCAAAGATACCAACGCGACCATAAGCGGCACTTACAGCATACTGACTATTGGCCGATACTCCCATAAACGCTTCGCCGGGATAGATTTTCGGCTCAAGAGCATACACGCTCGTTGCACAAAGTCCGGCAACTGCCGATAAAAGTAAAAGTTTCTTCATTCAAAAAAATGGTTTAAGTTATTATTAAATTATTTTATTTACTTATTAATATGTCTTGATATTTTTTCTTTGAATTACCTATGGAAACCTCAAAGACACGCAAAAGTATAAAATTTCATCAAATAAACAAAAAATTTTAAGCAAAATCACCAAAAAGCCTTACATTTTTTAAAAAATCTTTGCAAAAATTGATTTGGCACTTGGCGAGTATTTGCACGTGAAGACGTCGGTTTGTCTTTGGGTAAAACACAAATTGGCTTTTTCAAAAAATTTTTACTCGTTTTTGAACCAAACCGCTCCCCTATTGTTTTAAAGTCAAAGAGAAGGCATTTTTCTGACGTTCATAAAAAGTCAAGCCACAAAAACCGATGACCTTCTCCGTCCCCTCAGTCGACGCTCCACCTGTCATCGAGGGGACTCTTTTTATGTATATTTTTTGCTAATAGATGTAAAAATTTTGCGAGTGTCACGGTTTATTGTTAATTTTGGCATTCATTGGAGCAAGAGGCCCTGTGCCGATTGCCCTAATTTTGTAACCAAACCGATTCAAGCACCTGATATGCTGACATATAACACTCAACTTAAGCGTCTCGTCTTGCCTGAGTATGGCCGCAACATACAGAGTATGGTCGACCACTGCCTGACTATCGAGGACCGAGGCGAGAGAACGGCTTGCGCTTTTTCTATCGTCAAGGCAATGTCGATTCTTTTTCCTACATTGCGCGGCAACGATGGCGACAAAAAGTTTTGGGACCACATTGTCCTGATGAGCAATTTTCAACTCGATGTTGATTTCCCATGCGAAGTACTGACCGAGGAAGAGTTGGCGTCGATGCCCGACAAGGTTCCCTACCCTTCCAACTTCATTCGCTATCGCCACTATGGCAACATCATTGAGCGCATGATTGCCAAGGCTACCGCAATGCCGGAAGGCGACGAACGCAACGCGCTGGTGATGTATATCGCCAACCAGATGAAGAAACTGATGCTGGCCGTGAATAAGGACGGCGTTGACGACGCCCGTGTGTTCCGCGATCTGGCCGAATATAGCCACGGTGCTATCAGACTCGACCCCAATATCGTTCATCTCCACGAATTTAAAGCCGTTCCGGCTCCAGCCACCGGCAAGAAGAAACGCAAGAAATGATTCTACTCTCACAGTTGACAGCAATTGGCCACGTCGGTAAGCCCCACGGTATTAACGGCGAGATTAACCTCTATCTTGACGAAGATGCTTTTGACGCCGGTCTGGATATAGGGGCGTTGCGGTGTGTCGTGATGGATATCGACGGCATCTTTGTGCCGTTTTTCATCAACGCCGTGCGACCCAAGACCGCGACAACTCTACTCGTGGTCATCGATGGCATTGACACCGAGGCCCAAGCCAAGGAGCTGACTGGAAAAACCGTCTATGCCCTCGCCGAAGAATTTGACCCCGCGGCATTGCGCGACCCTGAGGACGGGCTTTATGCCGCCGACCTTATCGGTTTTGAGGCTCGCGACGGTGAAACGCTCCTCGGCACAATTGATGATATAGATGACTCGACCGACAACGCGCTGTTTATCATTTCCCGACCGGGCGACACCAAACCGCTTTATGTCCCGATTGCCGATGAATTTATCGTTGAAATTGACTCCGAAAATAAAATCATAAATCTTGAACTCCCTGAGGGACTTCTTGACCTTTAACTTAAACTGTTTTCACCACATTATTATATATGGAAATTTTTGATGAGAATAAAGCCGTGGAGCGGATGCGCCGGGCGCTCCCCGAAACCGTTGCAGCCTCGCTCGACGATGACGAGTTTATCAACATTCTCGACATGATTTTTGACTGGGAGGAAGAGAACGGTCTTGACGACATCGACCCTGATGACGACGACATCGACAACGACCGCACCGCTCTCGTGGCCGCACTGTCCGCCCATGTTGCCAAGATGCTTACCCGCGACAAAGGCGCCTCGTTCCCCGTTGAATACGTTACCGCCGTTATCGAGGCCGAACTCGACTATGAAGACGAGATAGCCGCGCTCTGAAAACCGTTTAACCTCTCTCAAAACAACTAACCGATGATGAAACCCTTCAATCACTTCATATACCCGATTTTGCTTTTGGCCATGTTACTTGGCTCGGCTCAGACCGCCATGGCCGACAAGCCATATACCGACCCTTATCTGGAATATGACGAGATTGACCACTGGGACCTCGACCTTGATGACAACATTGAGATTCCCGAAATTAGCGACGGCGAGCGCAAGGACATCCGCACCTATATGAAAAACCTGTTTAACGACCTGGCCAAGCGTAACTATATCGCCGAACTTGACCGCAATGACGAGGTCGTTGTTGTTTCGCTACCTTGCGACGACCTGTTTTTGCCCAACGATACCTTGCTTTGGCAACCACGCGCCGCCCGATTGCTTGACCCGCTCAAACCGTTGCTCGCCGACCCCGATATGTTCAAGATTGTTTTTGCAGTCAACAGTGACAACACCGGCAGCGCAGTCTACAATATGAATCTGAGCGACGCGCGCAAAGATTCAATGTATGAATGGTTTGACCTCAACGCCGCGCCCGACCTCATCGTTGTACCCTACAGCATGGGCGATACCGACCCCATCGAGCCAAACAATACTCGCGCCGGGCGTGCCGCCAATCGCCGTGTCGACGTCTACTTTATCCCCGGTCCCAAGATGATTGAACTTTCACATAAAAAGCAACTGCTCAAACGCGATTAACCCCACTTGAACTACCACTACCATGAGACCTGTCAAACTTGCCATAGTTGTTCCATGCTACAACGAGGAGGAGGCGTTGCCAATTTCGGCTCGCTCTCTGCTGGATATTCTTGACCGCATGACAGTCGACGGACTGACAACGCCCGATAGTTATATCCTTTGCTGCAACGATGGCTCGCGAGACAACACATGGCAGGTCATCGAGCAATTACACGCCGCCGACAATCGCGTTAAAGGAATATCGCTGGCCCACAATCGCGGACATCAATACGCCTTGCTCGCGGGATTAAAAACTGCCATCGACCACTGTGACGCCGCCGTTTCAATTGATGCCGACCTCCAAGATGACCCTGAAGCCATCATAGAGATGGTAAAAGCGTTCAACAAGGGGGCCGAGATTGTCTACGGCGTCCGCTCAAGCCGCGAAACCGACACCCGGTTTAAACGTGTAACGGCCCATGGATTCTACCGTTTCCAAAAGATGATGGGGCTCGATACCGTGTTTGACCACGCCGATTATCGATTGATGTCAAACCGTGCCCTCGTTCTACTCTCCCACTATCGCGAGAGCAACCTGTTTTTGCGTGGAATCATCCCTCAAATCGGACTGACAACCGCCAATGTCACCTACAGCCGCGCACGCCGAGTGGCCGGCGAGTCAAAATACCCGCTATCCAAGATGCTTTCGTTTTCAATCGACGGCATCACCTCGTTCACCGCGCGTCCAATTCGCTTCATTTTCTTCCTCGGTCTCTTTTTACTCGTGGCCGATATTGCCGTAGCCCTCTATGTGCTTATCAGTTATTTCATAGGCCATTCCGACGCCGGATGGCCGTCACTGATGCTGTCGGTATGGTTCCTCGGTAGTTTGATATTGATTGCGCTTGGTATAGTTGGCGAATACATCTCCAAAATATTTGTCGAGGTCAAAGGAAGACCTCGCTTTGAAATAGCCGAATCTCTACTCGATTAAATAATCCTCTCGTCACCTTTATAAATTATGGACAACCAGACATTTATCACCAGGCTTAGCCGCCGTCTCAACAGTAGCCCCAACGAGGTCAGTCAACTTGTTGAGGCTCTGGTCACCACCTTTTCCAGGACTGCTGCCGATGTTGATTCTATAGCCATTCCCGGCTTTGGAACATTTCAACCTGTCAAAACGATGGAACACATTGACACTCTCCCGTCAGGCAAACAGATGCTCATGCCGCCAAGTATAACCATGACTTTCAAAGAAAGCGTCCTTTTGCGTAAAAAACTCCAAAACTCTCCTACCCTATAATGAACAACAAGATACCTTTCAACAAATTTGCATCAATGCTTGCAGTTGATGCTTCCATCACCAACGCCGGAGCCGAAACCTTTGTCAAAGAGTTCTTTAACTTGGTAGCCGAGACGCTTTTGGCCGGCGAAAGTGTAGAAATAGATGGTTTTGGAGTCTTTGAGCGCACCGCCAACCCCGGTTCCCCGGTTCTGTTCACGCCATCGACCGATTTTGCCGACGCCATCAATGCGCCGTTCAGCCTGTTCAAGCCCGAAATGCTCAATGAAGCGATAGTTGAGGAAATCGCTGTAAACGAGCCTAAAGCGCCGGAGCCCGTTATGCCGGAGCCTATTCAAGAGCCGATGCCCGAGCCGGTTGTTGTTACGCCGCCCGTTATTGAGGAACCGACTTCCGAGCCCGAACCGGAACCAATGCCCGAACCGGAACCTGTCAAGGATACTTTTATACCGGAAACAACAGCCATATCTGAACCCCTGCCCGAACCGATTCCCGAGCCTGTAAAAGTGCCCGTTGAAGTGCCTGTGGAAGATACCGAAGACGAATTGGATGGAACTGATATGCCTGAAGTTACGGTCAAGAGCGGAAAGAAAAAGAAACGACGGGAAGTTACAGAAGAAGAAAGCGATGACGAGCCCGACAGCGTTACGACCCGCAAGCCTAATTTCAGCATCGGATTGATTGTTGGAATACTCGTCGGTCTGGCTGTTGGCGCGCTTTGCGTATTCCTCTACATGTCAACACTTTTTAATAACAACGTTAAAGATGACAATGATTCTGTAGACTCATCTGAGATTGAGAATCTTCAACAGCAACTCGATGAATTAGGGTCATTTACGTTGCCTGAAGCGACGGCCGCCGCGAGTGACGAGAATCAATAATATTTCTTTAGTGGCGTTAAATGTTGTTACTTTTATAAATTTAACACAATTTTAACGCCGTTGTTATTAATGTAATCGTTAATTTTGCAGTCTAAAGACAACAATTGAGGCCCCCGGGCCTGCAAAAAACAATATCAAACTAATTCCAAAAATGAGCGAATCAGTTAATATCAGAGAACTCAACGACTTAGTTGCTTCAAGAAGCAACCTTGTAAACCTTATCACCTCGGGCATGAGCCGCATCATCGTCGGTCAGAAGCATCTTGTCGACTCGCTGCTTATCGCCATGCTTAGCAATGGCCACATTCTTCTGGAAGGTGTCCCCGGTCTGGCCAAGACGCTGGCAATCAAAACGCTATCTGAAATAATCGATGCAAAATATAGCCGCATCCAGTTTACACCTGATTTGCTGCCGGCCGACGTCATTGGTACGATGATTTATTCGGTCAAGAACGAGCAGTTCCAAATCAAGAAAGGCCCCATCTTTGCCAACTTTGTACTTGCCGACGAAATCAACCGCGCCCCGGCAAAGGTTCAGAGTGCACTCCTCGAGGCCATGCAGGAGCGTCAGGTCACTATCGGCGACAACACCTTTGCTCTTGACGAGCCGTTCCTCGTCATGGCAACCCAAAACCCCATCGAGCAGGAGGGTACCTATCCCCTGCCCGAGGCTCAAGTTGACCGTTTCTTGCTTAAGGTCATCATAGGCTATCCCACCCGCGAGGAAGAGAAGGAAATCGTGCGCCAGAGCATTTCACAGCGCTATGTCGAGGTTCGTCCGCTCGTTCGTCCCGAAGACATCATTGACGCACAGCGCATTGTCGAGCAGATTTATCTCGACGAGAAGATTGAGCGATACATCGTCGATATTGTCTTTGCAACACGCTACCCGGCCGATTGCGGTCTCAAAGACTTGAAGAGCATCATCTCGTTTGGCGCCTCTCCCCGTGCTTCAATTTCGCTTGGTCGCGCTTCGCGAGCATACGCATTCCTTCGCGGTCGCGGTTATGTGATTCCCGAGGATGTTCGCGCCGTTGCCCACGACGTTCTGCGCCACCGTATCGGTCTGTCCTACGAGGCCGAGGCCAACAATATCACTGCCGACGAGATTATAACCTCTATCCTCGACAAGGTTGAGGTGCCCTGATAAATCCCCCTCCTTGAAAAAAGCAATTTCTATTGTAAATGGACGCTAACGAACTGTTAAAAAAAGTCCGTAAGATTGAGATAAAAACTCGCGGGTTGTCAAACGACATCTTTGCGGGAGAATACCACTCGGCCTTCAAAGGCCGCGGTATGACTTTCGCCGAGGTTCGTGAATACCAATATGGCGACGACATCCGCGATATTGACTGGAACGTCACTGCTCGACATAACAAACCCTACGTCAAGGTTTATGAAGAGGAGCGCGAACTGACGGTCATGCTTCTTGTCGACATGTCGCGAAGCGGATTGTTTGGTGCCGTCGGTATGGAGAAACGTGAAATGATTGCCGAGGTTGCCGCCACTATCGCATTCTCGGCAATTCAAAACAACGACAAAATCGGTGCAATTTTCTTCACCGATAAACTTGAGAAGTTCATTCCGCCCAAGAAAGGTCGCCATCACACCCTACTGATTATCCGCGAGTTGCTCGGTTTCAAGCCCGAAAATCCCGGTACAAACATCGGGGTTGCGTTGAAATATTTTACCGATGCAATCAAGAAGCGTTGCACGACGTTTCTCATCAGTGACTTTATCGACGAGCATGACTACAGCAAGCCGCTTGCTATTGCCTCGCGCAAGCATGACCTCATAGCGCTTCAAGTCTATGACAAGCGCGACAGCGAGATGCCCAAGGTTGGCCTTATGCACTTAACCGACCTCGAGACCGGCATTGACAGATGGGTTAATACGTCGTCGGGGCGAGTGCGTCGCGCTTACAACAAATGGTGGTATGAACGCCGCCAAGCAGTCACCCAGACGATGCAGCGCTGCAAGGTCGACATGGCATCGGTTGCAACCGACGAGGATTATGTCAAGGCGCTGATGGAACTTTTCCGCCGCCGAGCCGTTATGCGATAGTTCCACGTCACCTCTATCTTTCTGATTAACATCTCTTTTTGAGTAACTTCAACAAATGCTACGCAATCTATTTCTATCAATAACTCTGATGCTTGCCTCGATAGCCGGCGTGGCTGCCGGAAGGTCGACGGTGACGGTCGCCATTGACTCGGTTCATATTATAATGGGCGGGGTGACAACGATGCACGTCAATATTGTCACCGACGGACAGACTCCGGCAACGCTTGTCGATATCCCCGACGTGTTTGTCGACGGCGTCGAGCTCCATTCCCAGACCGCCGGCGACACGGTCTCTCTCGGCTCGGGACGCATCGAGATTAAAAAAGACCTCGTCTTGCAATCCTTTGACTCGGGACTCTATGTGATTCCGCCTGTCAAAATCGTTGCTCCTACGGGCGAAACTATTGCCTCCAACACTGTTACCCTAAAGGTATATCCGGTAAATGTCGACAGTCTGGTCAATATACACCCTTACGCCGACGTCAGCACCGTCGACCGCAAACTGCTCGACTATGTGCCCGATTGGGTCATCGATTGGGGTATATGGATTCTGCTTGTCCTGGCTGTGATTGCCATCGGCATCTATATTTGGTACAAATGGTTGCGTCGCGGCAAAGTCCCGAAACCCAAGAAGGTTGAACCGCCCTACAACGTTGCGATTCGAGAACTTGGAGTGCTGCGTGAAGAACATCTCTGTGAGATGGGGCGCGAAAAAGAGTATTACACTCGTCTGACCGAAATCTTGCGTGTATACCTCGACCGCCGTTTTGGCATCAACGCGATGGAAATGACCTCGTCGCAGATTATTGATGCTATTCGCTCCAACAGTGAGACCAGTCCGTCGCAAGATCTAGTGAAGCGAGTTCTTGAGATTGCCGACTTTGTTAAGTTTGCAAAGGTTCGCCCGCTCCCGGCCGACAATACCGCCGCGTTTGAATCGGCATTGCAGTTTGTCGAGGACACCAAGCCGGTTGAACGCCCCGAAACGCCCGCCGAAAACAATGCTTCACAAAAATAAGAAACTATTCTATTAGACTATAAATATGCTTTTTGCAAATCCCCGCCTTCTTTGGCTCCTGTTACTGCTCGTGCCGCTGATTGGGTGGTATATGTATAAACGTAACCGTTACTATTCAACGCTCGGAGTGTCGACTCTCGCCGCCGTTGCCCGCCTGCCGCGCTCGTGGAAAGAGTATATGACCGACGTGCTGTTTGCGCTTAAAGTACTGACAATCGGCGTTATAATTGTCATTATCGCTCGACCGCAGACGCGTGACTCATGGAGCACCTCTCAAACCGAGGGCACCGACATCATCCTGGCACTCGATATCTCGACAAGTATGTTGGCCCGCGACTTCAAGCCCGACCGCTTTGAGGCCGCAAAAGATGTCGCAGCCAAGTTTGTTGCCGGACGTGAAAGCGACAACATGGGCGTTGTCATCTTTGCCGCCGAGAGTTTTACCGGTGTGCCGATGACAACCGACCGCTCGCTCATCACCAACTATATACACGACATCTCGATGGGCATGCTTCACGACGGTACAGCCATAGGCGACGGTCTGGCTACATCTATTAACCGCATCAAAGAGGGCAAAGCCAAAAGCAAAAGCATTATCCTGCTGACCGACGGCTCCAACAACACCGGTGTCGTCGCCCCGCTGACCGCCGCCGAGATTGCCGCAAAGCTCGGCATCAAGGTTTACACTATTGGCATCGGTAGCAACGGGACGGCTCCGTTCCCCCAAGAGGACCAGTTTGGCCGCATCAGTTATGTCAATCTCCCGGTTGTCATTGACGAGGCTACGTTGCAAAAAATTTCGTCGATGACCGGCGGTAAATACTTCCGCGCAACCGGCAACCGAGTACTCGCCGATATTTTTGAAGAAATCGACCGTCTGGAGAAAACCAAGATGGATGTACAGAATTTTTCTCACACCGAGGATGATTATACTCCCTGGGCATTTGCAGTGCTTGCTCTGATTTTGCTGCAACTGCTGTTGAGACTGACAATCCTTAGAACTATCCCTTAACCAACTGAAAGCAAGCACAATGATAACCTTTGTTTATCCTCATCTGCTATATCTGCTACTCATCATCCCGGTAGCAATTCTGCTCTTTGCGTGGTCAAGGGCAGCCGGTCACCGTCGACTTGCGCGATTTGGCAAACCCGAGATTTTGACCCGCTTGATGCCCGACGCGTCAAAATATGTCCCTTGGGTTAAATTTTCTATCATCATGGCCGCACTCGCCATGGTTGTCATCATTTTGGCCCGACCGGTATCGACTGTTTCACCCGGCACCGACGATGCCGGCGAGGAGAAAACGGCTCGCGGTATCGAGGTTATGATTTGTCTCGACGTCTCGCGCTCGATGCTCGCCTCGTCGACCGACGAACCCGACGGTATCGACCGCCTGCGTCGCGCAAAGCATCTGCTCGAGCGTCTCATCAACAAGATGACCGATGACAAAGTTGGTCTAATCGTCTTTGCCGGTGATTCCTACACCCAATTGCCTATCACCTCCGACTATATTTCGGCCAAAATGTTCATCAACTCCATTTCAACCGAGATGGTACCGACCCAGGGTACTGCCATCGGCGCGGCTATCGAGATGGCGATGAGCAATTTCACCCCCGACGACAAGTTCCAAAAAGCCATTATTATAATCACCGACGGTGAGAACTTTGAAGACGACGCTATCGCGATGGCCAAGAAAGCAGCATCGGCCGGCATTCAAGTCGACGTTATCGGCATCGGTAGCGGCGAGCCAATGCCCATACCCGTTTCTGAGTCGCGAATGCACGAGTATATGCGCGACAACAACGGCCAGATTGCACGCTCGGCTCTCGACGCCGAGACCGCCGAAAAGATTGCGCGTGCAGGCAAAGGTATCTTTGTTGATGGTGCATCGTCAACCGCTATAAATGACCTTGACGAGCAACTGTCAACGCTTGCCAAAACCGAATATCTCAAGCGCTCGGTAACGCCGCGCAGCCAGCAGTTCCCATTCTTTGCTTGGATTGCTCTGATTCTGCTCGTTATAGAGGCTGCGATGCTTAACCGCACTATCTCGTGGCTCTCCCGCTACACATTCTTTAATCGTAATAAAAAGAAATAAATGATACTCAAAAATATAACTCGCCTCGCTATTGCTATTGCAATCAGCATCATAACCGTCGGCAACGCCTCGGCAGCCGATAACTACCGCGAGGCTCGCAATTTGATTATCGAAGGCAACCGTCTATTCAAACAAGAGCGATGGAGCGAAGCCGAGGTTAAATATCAAAAAGCGCTCGAAGTTGACCCCACTTCAGAGGTCGCTCAATTTAACCTCGCGTCGGCGTTGTTGCGCCAAGGCAAAATTTCTGATCTTCAAGACCCTAACAGTTCTATGAGTCGTGCCCGCAACACTTTCATCTCCCTCTCCGCTGACCCAAAAACATCAAAGGTCAAGCCCGAACTCATCGAAAAATCATTCTACAACCTCGGTAACATGGCCTACGACGGTCAGAATTATCGAGAGGCAATTGAAATGTATAAAGGCGCCCTAAGAATAAACCCATATAACGAGCAAGCCCGCGAAAACCTGCGTCTCGCTCAGTTGAAACTTGAACAGCAACAGAATCAAGACAACCAAAACCAGCAACAGCAGCAACAACAAGAGCAACAGCAACAGCAGCAAGACCAACAGGAACAGCAGAAGCCTGAGCAACCGGAGGACAAGCAGAATCAACCGCCTCAGCAACAGCCGAGCAACATCAATGACCAGAATATGGAACAAATTCTGAAAACGATGGAAAACGAGGAAGCCGCTACGCGCCGTCGCATCCAGTTGCAACAGGGCAAGCAAGGAAACCGGTCAAACAACCGAGTCACCGGTAACCCGTGGTAATCTTACATTACTTTTCTACGGCCCCTCTTTCCACCAACTCATAACACGATTCAAGACACGATGAAAAAGATACTATCGATACTCATAATGATGGTGCTGGGATTAAACTCAATCCTGGCAGCATCATTTACCTTAAACGCGCCGTCACAGGTCCCGGTCGGCGAAAAGTTTTCGGTAACCTACTCGCTTGTCGACGCCGAGGGTGACGACCTCAACGCCCCTCAAATCGAGGGTTGCAAACTGATTTTCGGCCCGTCGACATCCTATTCGTCATCGTTCAAATCCTATAACGGAAAGTCAGAGTCGTCAACCCGTGTCGACTACACATTTATATATCGCGCCGAGCGGGTGGGCACATTCACGATTCCGGCGGCCACTATCATTGTAGGTCCTAAAACGCTGGTAACCAAACCGGCAACTATTACCGTTGTCGACGGGAACAGCCGCGGTCGGAACCAATCGCAAGGCGGTAACTCGCCGGGTCAACGAAACCCGGTCAGCGTGGATGACCCCGACACCCAGACGGCCGATCGCTCGGTCAACCCCAACGACCTCTTTGTCCGCATCATTTTCAACAAAACGACCGCCTACGAGCAAGAGGCCATTGAATGTACAATCAAAATCTTCACCAAATACTCTATCTCGTCGTTCATGACCACGCGCCAACCGTCGTTTGACGGCTGTCTTATCGAGGAAGTTGACGTCGGCAACCTAATGGGTAAAATGGAGAATTACAACGGCCAAAACTACATGACGGCCGTGTTGAAGAAATGTATCATCTTCCCGCAAACAACCGGCAAACTGACCATCAATTCGGGTGAATATGACTTGAACGTTGTTCAGTATGACCACGTTAACATGGGATTGTTCACAATCCGCGAACCCAAGGAGCGCAAACTAAAAGTTTCGTCAAACACGGGCACAATTGAAGTCAAACCGCTACCCGAACCTCGTCCCGCCGGTTTCAGCGGTGCGGTCGGTACTTTTGAAGCGACAACCCGCCTTGTTGGCAACACCTTTAAAACCAACGATCCGGCTACACTTGTCTACACCATCACCGGTACGGGCAACATCAAGTATCTCCACGAGCCAGCGGTCGATTTCCCCGCCGAGATGGAGCAGTACAGCCCCAAAAGCGACATCACGGCCAAGGTCAACGGGTCGACCGTCAGCGGCAAGATGGTGATTGACTACACGTTTGTGCCACAGAGCGTTGGCACATTCACAATCCCCGGTGGCAACTTTGTCTACTTCAACCCGGCGTCGGGTCGTTACGAGACCGTCAATCTGCCGAGTCACACAATCAACGTGGCCAAGGGTAGCGATGCCAAGGATGCCGGTGGCGCCGTCAAAATTCGCAACACCGATATTCTCAACATTCAGATGGGAGCATCAGGACGTCGAGCATCCGAGCCGTTGTTCTACACATTATACTATTGGCTGATTTTCCCGGTCATAATCATTCTTGTTGGCGCCATTATCGTCATCTACCGTCTCCGCGCACGCCGTGCCGCCGACATCGTCGGTACCCGCTTGGCTCGCGCCGGCAAGGTTGCTCGCCGTCGACTGAAAGCCGCACGCGGTTTCATGGAACGCGGCAAGGCCGACGAGTTCTATGAAGAAATGCTGCGGGCAATGTGGGGATACCTTTCTGACAAACTTGTCATCCCTGTCTCCAAACTGTCACGCGACAATATCTCGGCCGAACTTACCAACTATGGCGCCAAACCCGAGGTTATCGATTCTATCATCTCTATTCTTGACGACTGTGAGATGGCTCGATATACCCCCGATAGTTCGGCCCGCATGAACGAAGTCTATGACCGTGCCGCCCAAGCGATAGGTCGGCTTGAATCAAAAAATTGATTGTCAAACCACTTCCCTACTGACTAAAATGAAGCAACACATTATTATATTTATACTCAGCGTGCTCGCTACATGTCCCGTCATCAACGCGAGTGAACTGACCGCGGCTGCCGACTCGGCCTATCTTGGCAAAAACTATATCGAGGCTGCCAAATTGTATCAAGCCGAGATTGACTCGGTTGGCCCATCATCGGCATTATTTTACAACATCGGAAATTGCTATTATCGAACAGGCTCAATTCCCCGCGCCATCCTAAACTATGAGCGCGCGCTCAAATTGAACCCGCGCAATAAGGATGCTAAGGCCAACCTTGACTTCATCAACTCGCGACTGACCGACCGACCCGGCGAGCGCGGAACGTTCCTGGGTAGCGTTGTTGACGCAGTAGCCTCGACATTCAGCGCCAATGCGTGGGCAATCATCGCCATCGTTTGCTTCGCGTTGTTCGGTGCCGGTGTCCTGCTCTACTTCTTCGCAGGCGGCGTCCATGCCCAGAAAACCGGCTTTTTTGGCGGCGGCATCATGTTGCTGCTGGCAATCGTTGCGGTAATCTTCGGGCTTAGAGCCGCCGCCCTCGCGTCGGCTACCGACCGCGCCGTCGTGATTGCCCCGTCGGTAATTCTGTCAACGGCTCCGCGTGTGCCGACCTCGGCCGCCGAGGAGGCATTTATGCTCCACGAGGGTAGCATTGTCGAGATTCTCGACGAGGTTAACGTCAAAAATGGCGACGAAACCACCACGTGGCTCGACGTCGAGTTTGACAACAGCCCCCGCGCGTGGATTAACGCCGATGCCGTCGAAGTAATTTAACCGTCGACGGACATTTTCCTATTATTTTGAAAGTAAAGAAATAGTTTCAAAATAAATTTGAGATATAAATTCTTGATTTAGCGACATTTTGCCACCCGACCATTAAAAACATGTTTTATAACATATAAAAACTTTTAATTTTTATTTGGTCACCTCAATCATTCTGCCTAAATTTAACACGCAATAAACCAAAATGAGTTATTAACCGGAATTTGGCATCGCGAGGGTCGCGTCTCTCCGTCAGGTTTATAGCCTTTTCGTTGCCTGTCCCCTAAAACTATAGTATCATGACAAAGACCATTTCATTCAACGACCTGCGTCGCATCAAAGACAGTTTGCCCGACGGCTCAATCACTATGATTGCCGACAAACTCAATCTTACCCCTCAAACCGTTCGCAACTACTTTGGTGGT
>JAFLTK010000304.1 GCA_022511505.1 Muribaculaceae bacterium | reverse complement strand
GGGTTACTGATAATGAGGTCAAAGCGTCTGTCGAAATTGGCGACCATAATGTCTCCGGTCAAAACGTCAATACGTTCGGCCCATGGAGAACGGGCGACATTCTCTCGAGCGGCATCGGCCGCGGCCGGGTCGATTTCTATTGCCGTAACCGACGCGTTGGCAAAGCGTTGAGCAATCATTAAGGCAAGGAGTCCGCACCCGGTTCCAATGTCGAGAACATCAAAACAGGCATTATCGGCAACCGGCGCAGGTGTCCACGCGCCGAGCAAAACGCTGTCGGTGCCTACCTTCATGCCACATCGGCTATCGTCTACTTCAAATTGTTTAAAACTGAATTTGCCCATTGAGTATAAAAATAAAGTCCCGACGACACTGTGCCATCGGGACAATAGATTTAAGAATGTTTAGTTACCCATTTCAGAGAGGAAACGTATTCTGACAAGACGAATTTCCTCCTCGGTGTAGTCATTGCCGAGTTCCTTGAGTGCGATATCGATGTTGTCGGTGTCGCTCTCGCGGAAATAGTCATAGATGTCGGCACACTGGTCTTCGTCGAGAATTTCGTCGATGAAATAGTCGATATTGATTTTGGTGCCCGAGTTGACGATTGCTTCGATTTCGCTGAGGAGTTCCGAGAATTCGAGACCGCTCGAGTTGGCAAGGTCGTCGAGCGAAATTTTGCGGTCGATGGCTTGGATGATTGCAATCTTGTGCTTGCTCTTGTTGGGAACGCTTCTAACACGTAAATCCTCAGGTCGTTCAATCTCGTTGGCCTCGACATGGCGCTTGATAACTTTGACAAACTCCTCGCCATACCGTTTAGCCTTACCGGCACCAACGCCGGGAATGCTCTGCAACTCTTCGATAGAGATGGGGTAGGTCGTTGCCATTGCTTCAAGCGACGGGTCTTGGAAGATAACGTAGGGCGGCAACTCGAGTTTCTTGGCAACTTTTTTGCGCAAGTCTTTAAGGATGGAGTACAACTCCGGGTCGGCTGCACATGCGGCGCCACTCTTTACCTGGTCGGCATCGTTATCCTCTGTGAAGTCGTTGTCTTCAACTACCTTGAACGACACTGGGTTATCGAGGTATTTCTTTCCAGCCGGGGTGACCTTAATCAATCCATAATTCTCGATATCTCTGTCAAGATAGCCGGCAAGCGTTCCTTGACGTATGACGGCTGTAAGATACTTGCGGTCACTACCTTGACAGCATCCAAAGACCTCAAGGTTCTCGTGTCCATAAGATTTGACATCTGACGTTGCGCGGCCCACCATCACGTCTATAACATAGTCGGCCTTAAATTTCTCTTTGAGCGCCATCACCGTTTCAATGACGGCACACAAGTCATCTTTAGCTTCCACTTTCTTTTTAGGGTTTAAACAATTGTCACAATTGCCACAATTATCCTGATCATACTGCTCTCCAAAGTAATGGAGCAGGGTTGTTCGGCGACACAAACTCGACTCGGCGTAGGCTATTGTCTCAAGCAACAATTGCTTGCCAATCTCCTGCTCGGCAACCGGTTTGCCTTGCATGAATTTCTCCATCTTCATCAAATCCTTGGCCGAGTAGAACGTGATACAACGCCCCTCGCCACCATCGCGGCCGGCACGTCCTGTCTCTTGGTAATACCCCTCGAGCGACTTGGGCATATCATAATGGATGACGAAGCGAACATCGGGCTTGTCGATACCCATTCCGAAGGCGATTGTTGCCACGATGACATCGACATTTTCCATCAGGAATGCATCCTGATTGGCCGAGCGGGTCGCGCTGTCCATGCCGGCGTGATAGGGTAGAGCCTTGATATCGTTGACTTTAAGCAACTCGGCGAGTTCTTCTACCTTTTTGCGGCTGAGGCAATAGATGATGCCCGATTTACCCGGGTTATTTTTGATGAACTTGACAATGTCATGGTCAACCGACGAGGTTTTAGGCCTGATTTCATAGTACAGGTTCTCGCGATTGAACGACGACTTGAACACGTCGACCTCCATCATTCCGAGGTTCTTCTGGATGTCATGCTGAACCTTAGGAGTCGCCGTAGCGGTCAGTGCAATGACCGGACGCTTGCCTATCTCATTGATAATAGGGCGGATGCGGCGATATTCGGGACGGAAATCATGACCCCATTCCGAGATACAGTGCGCTTCGTCTATAGCGTAGAAAGATATTGTAATTGTTTTGAGAAATTCGATGTTGTCTTCTTTGGTAAGGGATTCCGGGGCCACATAAAGCAGCTTGGTGTAGCCGTTGACGATGTCCGACTTCACTTTATCCACCTGAGCGCGTGGCAGCGATGAGTTCAGGAAATGAGCAACCGAGTCCACTTCGCTAAAACTGCGCATGGCATCCACTTGGTTTTCATCAAGGCAATCAG
>JAFLTK010000303.1 GCA_022511505.1 Muribaculaceae bacterium | reverse complement strand
GGTAGTTCATGTGGCGTTCCTCAAAGTTGTAGGCCGTGGTCAACAACAATGCGGTTTTGGCCGAACCCATGGTGCCATATCTGAAATATAATTTTCCTTTGCGATTCATGGTTTGGGGGGAGGATTGATTGGTTTTGACGGAGAGAATAGGATTAATGGCGATGGGAGCGCTTTTTCTCCTTGGAGTGACCTTTGGGCTTGACAAGGTGACCTTTCTCGCGCTCGGCGGGGACGCGCCCCGGCTCGGTCTCGTCTTCAACGAGGATAAAGTCAAGTTGTTTTTTGTCGAGGTTTGCGCGGGCTATCTGAACGCGCACGTTGTCGCCCAAGCGATAGCGATGTCCATGGCGGCGACCTATCAGGCAATAATTTTTCTCATCGAAGTCATAGTAGTCATCGGCAAGGTCGCGCATCGGGACGAGGCCCTCACAGAGGTTTTCGTTTAACTCGACATAGAGGCCCCACTCGGTAACACCCGATATAACGCCCTCGTAGATTTCGCCAAGTCGCTCGCCCATAAACTCGACCTGCTTGTACTTGATGGATGCGCGCTCGGCGTTTGTGGCAAGCACCTCCATCTCGCTCGAATGCTCGCAACGCTCCTCGAGTTTCTCGACAACGACACTGCGACCCCCTTTGAGATAGCGTTCAAGGAGGCGGTGGACCATCATGTCGGGGTAGCGGCGGATGGGTGACGTGAAGTGGGTATAGTAGTCAACGGCAAGGCCATAGTGGCCGATGTTGGTGGTCGAATACTCTGCTTTTGCCATAGAGCGCACCGCGAGGGTCGACAGGAAATTCTCCTCGCCTTTTCCCTTGAGGTCTTCGAGCAGGCGGTTGATGGAGCGATTTATCTCCTTGGGTGTGCCCGATTTCTTTACCTTGAAACCGAAGTTACGTGCCATGACGCTGAGTTCCTCCAGTTTTCCGGGATTAGGTTCCTCGTGGACTCGATAGACAAATGCTTTGGGCTTACGTTTGCCGATGGCTTTGCCGACAAACTCGGCAACGGCCATATTTGCCAACAGCATAAACTCTTCAATCAGTTTGTTTGCCTCTTTTGACTCCTTGAAGAAGACGCTGACCGGTCGACCGGTCTCGTCGATGTTGAAGCGCACCTCGCGGCGGTCAAACTCGAGAGCACCGTTTTCAAAGCGACGCTCGCGCAGTTTGATGGCCATGTCGTTGAGTGTCAACAACTCATCGGCCAACTCGCCCCGACCGTTCTCAATAATCTCTTGCGCTTCCTCGTAGGCAAAGCGGCGACATGAGCGGATGACGGTGCGACAAATGCGGGTGTCAAGAACACGGGCAGCCTCGTCCATTTCAAAGATGCACGAGAAAGTCAACTTGTCCTCATCGGGTCGCAGCGAGCAGATGCCGTTACTGAGGTGCTCGGGCAACATGGGGATAGTGCGGTCGACGAGGTAGACCGACGTCGCGCGCTTATATGCCTCTTTATCGATGATGGTTTCGGGGTGGACATAATGGGTGACGTCGGCAATGTGGACACCGACCTCGATGTTGCCGTTTGGCAGACGGCGAAACGAAAGGGCATCGTCAAAATCCTTGGCGTCAACGGGGTCGATGGTAAACGTTGTGACGCCACGCATATCGACGCGTCGGGCAACCTCATCGGGAGTAATTCCGGCATCGATGCGATTGGCGGCCTCCTCGACATTGGCGGGATAGCGGTATGGTAAACCAAACTCGGCGAGGATGGCGTGCATCTCGGCCTGATTTTCACCGGTCTTGCCAAGCACGTCAACAATCTCGCCGCGCGGGCTTTTGGCATTGTCGGGCCACTCGGTTATGCGAACGATTACCTTGTCGCCGCTCTCTGCACCCTTTAGTTTGTTACGGGGGATGAATATATCGGTAGCAAGAAATTTGGAGTCGGTGTTCAGATAGGCACCGGCGCGCTTGTCGACCTCGAGTGTGCCGATAAATACCTGGTCCTTCTTTTCGATGATTTCGATAACCTCGGCTTCGGGCTCGGCACCGCGACGACGAGCGGCAAGGCTGATGCGCACTCTATCGCCGTTCAACGCGTGCATCGAGTTGCGCTCGGCAACGGCGATTGTCTCGGCGTCGCCATCGGTGACAACGCTGTTCTTACCATTGGAGCGGCGCACGAATACGCCGGTTGTGACGGTCGTGCGGTTGGGCGATTTATATTTGCCGGGGGCTATCTCGATGATGTCGCCGTCAAAGGCAAGCTCGGCGAGTGCCATGGCTACGGCACGCTGCTTGGGACCACTCTCGACGCCAAGGCCGTGGGACACCTGCTTATAATTATATGTGTTGTTCTTCTGGAGCGCGCACCAGCGTGCGACAGCCTCGAGAAGTTCTCGTTGTTTATTTGTTTGATTTGTCGCGCGTGCCATA
>JAFLTK010000302.1 GCA_022511505.1 Muribaculaceae bacterium | reverse complement strand
CTGGCCCAAACCTTGCGCTCCCGATATTTTGTCACCAAATCGACGGCCGACGATGCGTCCTATAGCGAACTGGGCTACACACGCAACGCCGGCAACAATGGCGAGCGTGACCATAAGCGGCACCTCGGTTGACGGCTCTTTCATTACAAAACTGACCGAACGCCCAACGACAAGCAATAGCGATACAGCCCAAATATAGAACGAAATCGATTGCTTGGAACCGATAGCATCGGTCAACCGCGGTAGTCGCCACCTGAGCAATAAGGCCAATATCAGTGGCAGTATTATTACGGGAAGCACTCTCTTGGCAATGACTAATATGCAACCAATCAGCGATATATCACCTGTCTGATTGCTTCCCATTAAAGTAAACAAAATTGGTGCAAGGATGGCCACGGCTATATTTGATACAATCGAGAATGTAGCCAATCGTGTAACACTTCCGCCAAGCATGCCGGTAATAACCGGCGCTGCGGTTGCCGTCGGGCAAAAGATGCAAATGAATGTGCCCATCGCCAGGACGTTACCAAACGGCAAAAGTGCCAAATAAACCAAGACACCGCCAAGTATCTGAACGGCAAGCAAGTACCACGAGAAGCGGGTTGGATGTAGATGCGCACCATCAACCTTGCAAAACGTGATGAAAAGCATTATAAATATCAAATAGGGGGCAATGAATTCAATTGCCTCAAAACTATCGTGAAACAGGATGCCGAGCACCATTGCAATGGGGAGCATCCAGGGTTTCAATCTGCTTAATAACCAGTTAATACGTGTCATATCAATAGGTTCGACGACCTTTTAAATAATAGTCAATAAGAATGTTTCTGTCGGTACCCGGGAAAGAGCCGAGCAAATCGACCTCGGGATGGGAGGTGTATTGCTCTCTCATTTTGCTGAAATCGCGATGGGCGCGGAAAATGGCGCCGGCATTGCCAAAGTCACCGGTTGCGACAAATTTCAGCCACGCGATGGTGTCGAGAAGCCGGCGCGCGAGCAGTCGGCGTTCACGCGAAGAATCGGGCAAATTTTTATGAAGCATCAGCAGCGAATTGCGAAAATTCAGATATGTTTTGCGGGGATTGCTTGCCGGCAGGCTACCGCCTCCAAGGTGATAGACAACCGACTCGGGGACCACGGCCACACGACGTCCGGCAAGGTGAATACGCCAACAAAGGTCAATTTCCTCCATGTGGGCAAAAAACTGCTCGTCAAGACCGCCGACTTTGAGATACAACTCGGTGTCGACCATTAACGCCGCGCCTGTAGCCCAGAAAATGTCGGTGATGTCATCATATTGCCCCGTGTCGACCTCTACCGAGTCAAAGATGCGGCCTCGGCAATAGGGATAGCCGTTGCGGTCGATATATCCACCCGCAGCACCGGCATATTCAAACGTGTCGGGCTTCATCAGCGAGCGTATCTTTGGCTGCACCGCGCCTGCGTCGGGATTCTCGGTCATATAGCGCATCAGAGGCGTCAGCCAGTCTTCTTTTACCTCTATATCGCTGTTGAGCAACACCGTGTATCTATAACGTGTCTGCTCGATGGCCAAGTTATAGCCGCCGGCAAATCCGTGATTTGTGTCAAACTCTAGTAACTTAACCTCCGGGAAACGAGATGTCAACAACTCTATTGACGAGTCGGTCGAGCCATTGTCGGCAACAATGACATCAGCAATTTCAGCGGGCGTGTATTTGAGTACACTTGGCAAATATTTCTCCATAAGCGCCGCCCCGTTCCAATTGAGGATGATGACGGCAACTTCGGGGCGCAAGGCATTATCTTTCATTGGCATGGGGCATTTGGACCGGATTTTTCCAACGCTTGTGACTCCACAACCAGATAGAAGGGTCGCGGTTGATTGTCTCGGTCAGCATTTTAATATATGTGTCGGTGATAGCCATCGGGGGCATCGATTTGGGATTGTCGGAAATCAGGCGCACAGTGATGTGATACCTCCCGCGGCCTCTGCGTTGCATATCCCAATAGACGACGGCATTATCGAGACGGCGCGAAAGGTGCTCGGTCCCGGTAATTACGGCCGTCGGGTGGTTGAGAAACATAACGACATGATGGTCAGTGTCTCCGTGGCTCGGTTTCTGGTCGCTCATAAAGCCTGTGATAGCGGGCAGTCCTGTTGAGCGCAGCCTTATCAAATCGCGAAACACGGTCGCTTTCTTGAACGACAGTGGGTTGAACCGCGAGCGCAACTTCAAGAAATATGCGTCAAAGAACTTGTTGCGCAACGGGCGGTAAACTTGGCAGAACCACGCTTGCTCTCCGGCCTTGAATCGCGACCAAAGCGTCACACTCGGCGCCCACTCCCAATTGCCACAATGCGAAAAATAGGCTGTAATATTACGCCCACGCGCAAGCAGGTCGTCTAT
>JAFLTK010000301.1 GCA_022511505.1 Muribaculaceae bacterium | reverse complement strand
CAATGGCCAAGGGATTTTAAGTCCCTCGTGTCTACCATTCCACCATTCGAGCAGAACTGCCGCAAAGGTACAACAAACAATTGAGTTTACCAAACATTTGCGGCAGTTTTATCTTGGAGCGGAGGTTAGAACATCTTGTCGGGATAGTAGCCTTCAATGTGAAGTTTGGTTAGGCGGTCAACGACGCCCTGACGGTCGGCGGCGTAGGTTACGCCAAACCAGCGAGAGTCGGTGTCAAGCACCTTAACGGTAGCCTCGCCGCTCTTGATGAGGGTATCGATGCAAGTGGGGATATAGAACTCGCTCTTGGGGGTGTCGATTTTCTCATCGAGGAAACGGCGGAACTCGCGGTCAGAGTAGTCGAAATAGTCGGGGGTGAAGCCCCAGAGGTTCATCGAAACGGGGGTTGCGGGGTCGAGGAACTGGAGGACGCCGTTGTCGTCGGTGAATGTGATGCGACCGTCGGTGTCGTATGCAATTGAGGTACGCTCTACGATATCGGTCAGGTTACCGTCGGCTCCGGCGGTACAAACGCCGCGCGAAACCGAGCCATTCTCGGTCATTGTGTTGCCAACCTTAAAGCCCACCATGCAGTAGTCGCCCTTGCGGTCATGGGGACGGCTGAGTTCCTCGGCGATTACGCGGAAAGCGTCATAGCCATAGAAGTCATCGGCATTGATGACGGCAAACGGTTCATTGATAACCTCTTTGCCCATCAGGATGGCGTGGTTGGTACCCCAGGGCTTGGTGCGGTCGGCCGGGCAGGTGTATCCCTCGGGGAGAGCGTCGACGCTCTGGAAGACGACCTCAACGGGGATGTGGCCCTCATATTTTGAAAGAATTTTCTCGCGGAAGTCTTGCTCGAAGTCTTTGCGGATTACAAAAACTACTTTGCCAAAGCCGGCGCGGATTGCGTCATAGATTGAATAGTCCATGATGGTCTGGCCGGCGGGGCCTAACGGGTCAAGTTGTTTGAGCCCTCCATAGCGGCTGCCCATACCGGCAGCGAGAACAAACAGGGTTGGTTTCATGATTTTGGTATTTTATTTTTCGGGCGCGAAATTACTAATAATTGCTTGAATTTCGCTATTTTTGCAAAAAAATTTAGCGGATGATGACCGATGTTCTACCTTTTCAAGCCGAGATTGAGCGATTTATGGCGCGCCACCACTATGAGCGCCTGGAGCCTCGTGCAGCCCTGATTGACATGGACGGTACGCTCTATGACTCGATGCCGGGGCATGCCCGAGCGTGGCATCAGATGATGGGCGAAATTGGCGTGGCGACCACGCGGGAGGAGTTTTTCTTCTATGAGGGGCGCACGGCGGCGTCGACAATCGACATCGTTTTCAATCGCGAACTTGGACGCGGGACGACCCCCGACGAGGTCGAGCGCCTCTATGGCCGCAAGAAAGAAATTTTCAACGCGATGCCTACAGCGCCGGTCATGCCGGGCGTGGCCGAGGTGCTTAGAGCGTTCACCGACACCGGCATGCAATGTGTACTGGTAACCGGCAGCGGTCAGGCGACGCTTATCGACCGTCTCTCCTCCGACTTCCCCGGCGTGTTCTCGCGCGAACTGATGGTTACCAGCAAGGATGTCGAGCACGGCAAGCCCCATCCCGAGCCGTTCATCCGCGGCATGCAGAAAGTCGGGGTAAAGCCGTCGCAGTGTATCGTCCTCGAAAACGCGCCGCTCGGAGTCAAGGCCGGCAATCGCGCCGGGGCGTTCACCATAGGCGTTGCCACGGGTCCGATACCGCCCGAAGAACTTGCCAAGGCCGGCGCCGCGGTGACGTTTGACTCGATGACAAGTTGCGCCGAGGCCATCCATTCGTTGCTATTATCCATCTGTTTAATTTCTGCCGGCCGATGAAAAACTCTCGCCTTCTGTTCACCAACCGTCCCGCCGAGGCGCTTGACGCCCTGCTTGCCGAGGTCGACACTCGCGGCGGTCTCTTTGTCATTGCCGACACCAACACCAACCGCCTCGTTGTTGACCGTCTCGCCGCGCAAAGTAGCCGAATTGCCGACGCGCGCCGCATTGTCATCGAGCCGGGCGACAGCAACAAGACCGTCGAGGCTCTCGCGGCTGTGTGGCAGCAGATGAGCGACGCCGGAGCCACTCGCCACGCCGTTGCCGTCAACATTGGCGGCGGCGTTGTGACCGACCTTGGCGGCATGGCCGCGGCCACGTTCAAGCGCGGCATTGAGTTTATAAACGTGCCTACCACGCTGCTCGGCGCGGTAGATGCCGCCGTTGGGGGCAAAACGGGTGTCAACCTCGGCAATCTGAAAAACGAGGTGGGCGTTTTCGCGCCCGCAACGGCGGTCGTTATCTCGGCATGCTTCTTTGACACACTGCCGACGAGCGAGTTACTGTCGGGCTACGGCGAGATGATAAAACACGCGCTGCTCGACAGCGAGGAGGAGTT
>JAFLTK010000300.1 GCA_022511505.1 Muribaculaceae bacterium | reverse complement strand
GGCAAAATTACACATTGTTTTTCATTCTACAAAACATTTTTTTTACCGATTGGGAATATTTCTTTATTTTTGCGGTCTGAAACGACACAAAAAGCAAAATTATGGATATGTTTGACAAAATCAGCGCCGACATTAAGGCGGCGATGCTCGCCCGCGACAAGGTGAGACTCGAGACCTTGCGCGGCATCAAGAAGGAATTTTTGGAGGCAAAGACCGCAAAAGACAGCAACGGTACGCTGACCGACGAGCAGGCGGTCAAAATCATGGCCAAGATGGTCAAACAGCGCCGCGAGACGGCTCAAATTTATGGCGAACAGGGTCGCAACGACTTGCGTGACAATGAACTCGCCGAGGCAGCCGTCATCGAGGAATATCTGCCCAAACAACTCAGCGACGAGGAGCTGACTGCTGAACTTAAGAAGATTATCGAGCAGACCGGCGCAACATCGCCCGCCCAGATGGGCAAGGTCATGGGCGTCGCCACCAAGGCGCTTGCCGGGCGTGCCGACGGCCGCGCCATCTCGGCCAAGGTCAAGGAGTTGCTCAGCAATATGTAATTAATTAGAACACAATAGGATATGCTTACATTACAACAGATAAAAGAGAATCCCGAGCGCGTCATTGAGCGTCTTGCCGTCAAGGGGTTTGAGGGCCGCGGTCCCGTCACCAAGGTGCTTGAACTCGACGAGCAGCGCCGTGCCCTCCAGCTTGACAACGATACTAAGGCCGCCGAGTTGAAAAAAATGGCCGCCTCGATTGGCGCGCTGATGAAACAGGGAAAGACAGACGAGGCCAACGAGGCCAAGGCCACCGTTGCCACCCTCAAAGAGCAGCAGAAAGAGACCGCCGACCGCCTTGCCGCCGTTGAGGCCGAGAGTCGGAATATTCTTCTGACCATCCCCAACCTCCCCTGTGACATGGTTCCCGAAGGCAAAACCGCCGCCGACAACGTGGTTGAACTGACCGGCGGCCAGATGCCCGACCTCCCCCCTACTGCCCTACCCCACTGGGATTTGGCCCGCAAATATAATCTCATTGACTTTGACCTTGGCGTGAAAATCACCGGCGCCGGCTTCCCCGTCTACGTCGGCAAGGGAGCACGCTTGCAGCGCGCCCTGATTCAATTCTTCCTCGACCGCGCCGGCGAGGCCGGATACCTCGAGATTCAGCCCCCCTACGTTGTCAACGAGGCCTCGGGCTATGGCACCGGCCAGCTTCCCGACAAAGAGGGCCAGATGTATTATATCAACGAGGACAACCTCTACTTGATTCCTACCGCCGAGGTGCCCGTCACCAACATCTATCGCGACGTCATCCTCGACGAGCGCCAACTCCCCATCAAAAACTGCGCCTATTCGGCATGCTTCCGCCGCGAGGCCGGCAGTTATGGCAAGGACGTGCGCGGATTGAACCGCTTACATCAGTTTGACAAGGTAGAAATCGTGCGCATCGAGCGTCCCGAGGACTCCTACGCCGCCCTCGAGGAGATGAAAGACCACGTTCGCGGCCTTCTGGAATCGCTCGGATTGCCCTGGCATATCCTTCGCCTGTGTGGAGGCGATATGAGCTTCACTTCGGCCATTACGTTTGATTTTGAGGTGTATTCAGCCGCCCAGGGTCGCTGGCTCGAGGTGTCGTCGGTATCCAACTTCGAGACCTATCAGGCCAACCGCCTCAAATGCCGCTATCGCGGGGCCGACAAGAAGACCATCCTTTGCCACACACTCAACGGCTCGGCCCTCGCCCTGCCGCGCATCATGGCCGCCCTGCTTGAGAACAACCAGACCCCCGACGGTATCGTTGTTCCCGAGTGCCTGCGCCGCTACACCGGCTTTGACATCATCAACTAAACCGCTTTTATTAGGTTAGGTCTCCCCTATCGGCCGCCAATTGCGGGTATAACCTCATCGAATAATAGCCATAAGTCGATTTTTTTCAGACTTATGGCTATTATTCAATGTGTCGTTGGCAAGTTACCGAGGATTACGGGAGCGCCTCTAGTAGCGGTAAGAAGACTGGAACATCCCTTCGTCACGGGATCTGAGCCTTGGTTACGATTATGGTCGCAGCAACCCCATTACGACCATAAAAAATGAAAACGTGGGTTACTTTGCCACGCTTTCAAGTTGAAGGTCCTGAGAAAACCTGAGATGCGAAATGGAGACAAAAGTAACCCACAAATATGCGTGAAATAGCAAAAAAGCCATCAAGTTCGGTTATGGCATTCATTACATCCAATAAGAGGACTTGTATTCTCTCATCCATATATAAGTTGTTTTTTTTGGTAGACGAGACGTCTAAACAGTGGATTTAGGTGATTGCCGTCTTCAATTAAATCAACTTTCCTTTCAAAAAGGTGCTCTAGTGAATCTTGCAGGTCCCAGTAGTTTGTAAAATAATCAAAGTCAGTGCTATCAGGGTCGTATGGTTCAAAATCAACAAGAAGGTCGACGTCGCTGTCATCGTTGA
>JAFLTK010000299.1 GCA_022511505.1 Muribaculaceae bacterium | reverse complement strand
CCGGGGGGCGTTGCGATGCCTGCTCGGGAAACGGCTATAAGACCATCGAGATGAACTTCCTGCCCGATGTGCTTGTCCCATGCGAGGTTTGCCAAGGAAAACGGTACAACCGCGAGACATTGGAGGTGAGATTCAAAGGCAAGTCTATTGCCGATGTGCTTGATATGACTATTAATCAGGCTGTTGAGTTTTTTGCCCATCAACCCAAGATTCTAAACAAAATCAAGGTCCTTCAGGATATAGGTTTAGGATATATAAAACTCGGACAACCTTCAAGCACTCTTTCAGGCGGTGAAAACCAGCGCGTTAAACTCGCCACCGAGTTGTCAAAACGCGATACCGGCAAGACGCTCTTTATACTCGATGAGCCGACAACCGGCCTCCATTTTGAGGATATTAAGACGCTCCTTGAAGTGTTCAACCGTCTTGTTAACCGCGGTAATACAGTACTTGTAATTGAACACAATCTTGATGTTCTCAAGTCGGCCGACCGCATTATTGACATGGGTCCCGGCGGTGGAAAAAACGGCGGTTACATAATTGCTGCCGGTACGCCTGAGGAGGTTGCCAAAACAGACTCCCCGTCGGCTTCCTACTTGCGTCAAGAATTGGGATTGTAAAATTCTTGCTATTAAACAAAATTTTGCCTAACTTTGTCAAAATCATAAATCCTTATCTCGACAACGCATGAAATTCAGTGACATAGATGGACATGACGATATAAAGAACCAATTGCGCTCGCTTGTTGCCGACAATTGTATCCCCCACGCCCTCCTCTTCGAGGGCCCGTCGGGCATTGGAAAGTTGTCGATGGCACGCGCTTTTGCTCAATATGTCCATTGCCAGAATCCAACTGCCGACGGCGACTCGTGTGGCATCTGTCCATCTTGTGTCCAGCATCAGTCATTTAACCATCTTGATACCCATTACACCTATCCTGTTATCAAGAATGACTCAAACCACAAGCCTCTTTCGGCCGACTTTGCCACCGAGTGGCATGAATTTCTTAGCATTGACCCATACGCATCGTTTGCTCGCTGGGTAACATTCTTTGACAAAAAAAATGCAAAACCGGTCATTTATGTAACAGAGAGCAATGAACTCATCAGAATGTTGAGTTTCACGACCCACGGCTCTCGCTACAAGATTGTCATCATTTGGCTCGCCGAGAAAATGAACGAAGAAACAGCCAACAAGATGCTTAAGATTCTCGAAGAGCCGTTTGAGGACACAATTTTCTTGCTGACGGCCGACGAGCCCATGAAAATACTCCCGACGGTATACTCCCGACTGCGTCGCATTCAAATGAAACGACTGCCCGATGAGACGGTTGCGCGTTATTTGGTTAGCACCCAAGGTGTAAATCCGACTGATGCCTCGGCTATCGCACATTTGGCCGATGGCAGCGTTTCGGCTGCTTTAGAGCAAATTAGTGTGGTCGACGCCTCTTCAGAATCACTCGATATGTTTGCCTCCCTTATGAGACATGCCTATCAACGCCGTGTTAAGGAACTGCGCGAGTGGGCAAACAAACTCGACGCTATGGGACGCGATAAGGAGATTCGTTTCTATGAATATGCCCAACGCCTTATTCGTGAAAACTTCATCTATAACTTTGGTAATAACAATATCGTCTACATGAATCGGGCCGAGAGCAATTTCAGTGTCCGCTTTGCTCGATTTATCCACGAGCGCAATGCCGAGGATATTTGTCACGTGATGGATGACGCTATCCGTGACATAACAGGCAACGCTAATGGCAAAATTGTCAATTTTGATGTTGCAATCCGTTTGATTTTCCTTTTGAAAAGGTAAGAGCCTGTTTCACGACAACTTGCTCAAAAACTTTATAATCCATGAAAGAATTCCTTCAACAAGTCGCACATGCCTATTGTGCCAATGAATCAAAGTATCTAATCGACTACTGCTTTATTTTCCCAAATAAACGAAGCGGAACTTTCTTTACCCACTTTATCGAAGAGGAGATGGGTATGCAAACTTTTATTTTGCCTGTCATCACGTCGATGAGCGACTTTGTTGATAGTTTTTCTTCCCTGTTGCCGGCATCGCGCTATGAGCAACTTTTCACCTTATATAACTGCTATTCAAAGTTGTCACAAGATATAACCGACTTTGACCGCTTCCTCTTTTGGGGTGAAATGCTACTCAACGATTTTAATGATGTTGATAGTTATCTCGTTGACCCGGAGCAACTCTTTGTAAACGTCAAACGTCTCAAAGAAATTAGCGCAAACTATCTGACACCCGAACAAATTGAAATTATAAAACGATATTGGGGTGAGATTCCGCCAAATTATAATCCCGACGTTTTCTGGAGACACTTGGACAAAGAAACAAGTGACGGCCAGACCTCCGAGCAGTTCCGAAAACTCTGGGAGGTGCTCTACCCCCTGTATACCGATTTTATCTAAACTCTTGCAAAAGACTGCTTGACAACCCGTGGACTCCTTTACCGTAATGCTGTCGACAAATTGTCGCGAGTCTCGGCCGGCGACCTTCC
>JAFLTK010000298.1 GCA_022511505.1 Muribaculaceae bacterium | reverse complement strand
CTATATGCACCGCCCCCGGCGCCCGAGTTCTTGGCGGCCTGTTCCTCGATAGTCTTGCGCGCCTCCTCGACCGAAGTACCATACTTTTTGGCGAACTGTTCAGACAACTCGTCGATGTCAAAGAGTTGCTGAACAAGTTCATGCTCCTTGTCGATTAACTCTGTCACCGTCTCCTTAGCCTTGTCAAGTTCGCCACGCATCCCCGAAGCCTTGCGGACATTCTCGTAAGAGTGAGTATTCAGCAAAGTATTGTAACGCGTCTGCAACTTGTTACGACGCTCGGCCGCCTCCTCGATTTGCTCCTGCACTTGGTCAAGTTCAATCTCGATGTCGAGGCGCAACTTCTCGTTCTCGACAATTTTATCCTGAGCCGCCCGCGCCTTAGCCGCCTTGATGATGTTGTTGGTAAGGTCCTCGTACTGTTGCGAGGCTTTACCAACAAGAATAGCCTCCTGTGACAACTGCCCGAAATAGTCGGGATACTGCTTTTGGAGCGTTTCAACCGCTTTGATACGCTCCTTCATCGCCTTCGTTTCATCGGTAGCCGCATTGTAAAGCATTTTAAGGTTAGCACTCTCACGCATGGCATACTCGGAAGACGCCTCCGTTATGTCACTAATCTGCTTTCTAAACTCGTTACGCGTCTTCATACGTTGCTCCGCCGCCTCCTTTACGGCCCGGGCCGCCTCGTTAACCTTGTTGCGGTAAGACACAAACAGACCGATGGCCGCAGTCAGCGCCGTCAACAACAGACCCAAGGGATTAGCCTTGATAGAAGCATTAAACAAGTGCGTGGCCGCCGTTGCTCTTGTCGAGTTCTTGACAAGAGCATTATATCCAGCGACGAGCAGAAGAAGCGAAGCGCGGGCAATCCCTTGGGCCACCGCCAACACCTTATACCAACCCGCCTCAATCGCCAAAGCCGCAGACACCAGTTTCGACCAGATAAGTTGCGCCTTGATGACGACGACGTAAGCCGCGATAGAGGCCGTCAAAGTCACCAACTCCGTTTTATATTTGGTGATAAAACTTACCATGGTGTTCAGCAAACGGAGAAACAGACTTGAAGAAGTATAGATATACTTCATCATCGGGTATAACTTTTCACCGAGTTCAACGGCAAGTTCGTGAACACGGGCACGGGCCTTATCGATAGAAGCCTGAACGGTGTTGTTGAAGATTTCATATTCATGTGTAGCAGAAGACGCCTCCTTAAACGCCTTGTCCGCCTCACGCATCTGCCATTTGACCTCGTCAAGGTGCATTGCGAGAGTAGAGAGGACTTGCGACACACGTGCCGCATCGAGGCCCATGTCCTTAAATGCCGGAGCAAGCGTCATGGTAGCGTTTTCAAAACCCACGCTTTGCCCCATCTTTTGAAGCGCCTCGAGGAACATCAACAACCCGTCCTTAGCCGAGTGCTTAAGCGTTTCGTTAAGTTTTTGCGCATCGAGTCCGAGAGTAGCCGCAAACTCATGATTCTCGTTCGCAAGATTCATTATAACCTTTTGAATAGCCGTAGCCGACATCTCCACCTTTTGGCCGTTGGCGTCGAGTACCGCACCGAAAGCGAGGATTTGAGGAATAGTCAAACCCGCTTGAGAGCCGATGCCGGCCATACGTTGAGCAAACTCAACGAGGTAAGGCTTCGATGCGGTGCAGTTCTGTGAGAGCACGTTAACGGTCGAGCCTACGGCAAGCATCGCCTCCTTGGTTCCCATTAGTTTCTCTACCCCGAATATGTTGGTTAGTTTGGCAATAGTCTGAGTAGCCCCCTCACCGAGGTCGACAAGCGCCACATTGATAATATCGGCCGCCTCGACGTAGCCTTGCACACTCTCGATGGTGTTCTTGCCGAGTCGTCCCGCTTCTTGGGCGAGTTCGTTGAGCCGTTCGCGAGGAGTTCGCGTGTCCATGCGCCTGAAAGCCTCGTTGAGTTTGTCGACATCCTCAGCGGCCATCCCCGTGTATTTACGGGTGTTGGCCATCTGTTCCTCCATTTCCGCGTAAGCGCTCACCGCCTTGCGCCCGGCCATGACGAGCCCCGTGATAGCCGCCCCGATACCGAGGATAGCCGTTTGGCAGTTATTGAGCCACGAGTTCATGCGCGACCATAAAGACTTCTGCGTCGCCATAGTCGCATTAACTCGCTGAATTTCCGCTTTTACCGCTTGAATTTTAGCGATATGCGCGTCCCATGCTTTGGTGCCGCGCTGGATGCCGTTGAGTTGTTGCTGTAACTGTCGGAGCGTTCGGTTCAGTTCACGGGGCGAAGCCTTGTCAAGACGTTGGAGCACCTTGTCGACATTAAAGGTAGTTCCTTTAAGTTACTCAATCATTTTGAGCGTTTGGTTGAGTTCGCGTTGATACTTCTTCATAGAAACCTTGTCACCTGCTGCGGCGGCTGCGGCGACCTGCTTTTCAAGACGTTTTGCATCCTTCTCGAGGGCGGCAAGCATCTTCTGTGCTTGCTTGCCGTTAACCGAGATAACGACATTGGCGTTGGTTGTATAAGAGGACATAATAGAATTGTAAAAG
>JAFLTK010000297.1 GCA_022511505.1 Muribaculaceae bacterium | reverse complement strand
ACATTGTCGGCTTCATCGATGGTAGTGGTGGCAAATCCTTGGACAACATCCATAATCTTCTCCAACTTGGAGTTGTCAAGAAAGACGGTGTCGTCGCCGTTGCCGAGAATGCCTTTAAAGAGGTTGCTCTTGAAGTCGAGGGTTGAAAGCATACGCTCCTCGATGGTGTCGCCCGACACAAGGTTGATTACCTGAATGTTGCGTTTCTGACCAATGCGATAGATGCGCCCGATGCGTTGCTCAAGAACTGCGGGATTCCACGGCAGGTCGACATTGATGATAATCGAAGCAATCTGGAGGTTTAGACCGGTTGAACCGGCGTCGGTTGAGATGAAAACGCGACTTTCGGGATTTTCGGTGAAATTTTCGGTCAACTCGCGGCGTTTCTCCGATGGTACGCCACCGTGGAGATATTCATAGTCAATGCCCATCTTATTGAGTTGGGCTGCGATTATGCGCGTCATTCGCTCCCATTGACTGAAGATGACAATCTTCTCGTCGCCATTCTCGATCGCGGTGTTGATAATGTTGATAATTTCATCAACCTTGGTGTCGTGGCGCGTCTTTTGGTCGAGAATGAAAGTGCTGTCACAAACCATCCTCATCTGGCTAAGTAACAGGAGCATGCGACGGCGGTCGGCTTCACTCAGGAAGTGATATGTCTTCCATTTATGTACTATCTTTGCAACCGACGCTTTAAAGTCTTCATGCATGTCACGCTGGGGCTGGGTCATCGGTACAAAAAGAATCTGGTCGATGCGCTTGGGAAGTTGCAGAGCAACCTCGGCTTTTGTGCGGCGGATAAGCACTTCCGACACAATTTTGCCGACCTCGTTCAGATTCCGATAACCGACAATCTTGCCGCTCTCGTTGGTAATAATGCAATTGTCGAGGAATTTATAAAGCGGACCAAGTAGATACTGGTCAACGAGTTGCATGACTGAATAGAGTTCCTCGAGTTTGTTTTCGAGCGGTGTTCCCGATAAGGCCACGGTATAGTCGCTGCGGATTCGGCGAGCCGAGCGGGCAATCTGCGTGTTCCAGTTCTTGAGCCGTTGAACTTCATCAAAAATTACCAAGTCAAAGCCTGTCAGGCTGTTCATGATTTTGATGTCGTTGCTGACGGCATTGTAGGATACAATTTTATAAAATTCATCGCCGCGATATTGCTCGCGACGGCGGTGATGGGCGCCTTCGATGACATTTACCGTCGAGCCGGTGAATCGCTCAATCTCTTTCTTCCACTGATATTTAAGTGAAGTAGGACAAACGATCAAGACCGAAGAAATCAGGCCTTGGTTGCGCATCAACTCTGCCGTACCGATTGCCTGTACTGTTTTGCCAAGCCCCATCTCGTCGGCTATAATCGAGCGGCCGGCTTTAAATGCAAATCTTATGCCCTCGCGCTGGTAGGGATAGAGCGTGGTTTTGAGCAGATTATCTATATCCTTGTCTTTTAGTTTGTCAAGCATCATCCGGCGCGTCTCGGCGTCACGCTTGGCAGTCAGATAGTCCATAGCGTCGGGATAGACGCGGAAAGAACTGTTAATCTTTGTAGCCTTGCCGATAAAAGTTGCAATACGTTTCTCGGCACCCGAACGGAGCACGCCGCGCTTGGTGAAATAGGGCGTCGCCGCTTTTTCGATAGCCTCGGCATCGTCACTGCCAATGCGGAGACGCAGTTCGCGTTTCGGCCCGTAGGCAAGATAAATAGACGAGTAGGCGGGGGGAGTGCTGTAAACACGATGGTTGCCCCTGTCAATCCACAGCTTAACGGCTTCAAGATGCTTGCAAGTCCCTAACTGATTGGTTTTAAAGTCCATACATGAACAATAATTCCAGTTGCTTTCCGGACCGCGATAAACGACCTTATACTCGCTTCGGGAAACGGGACTGACAACGGTATAGGTGCCGCGCGACTCGGCCGAAGGAGTCACACCAAACATACCATCTTTTGCTGCCTGAACTCGTAGTGAACTCTGCCATTGTTCGAGAGTTTCGCCCTCAGTGCGACGCATAGGAGAAACTTTGGGCTTATTATTTTGTTTATTTGCTTTGGAATTTCGATTTCTTCTTGCCATTGCAATATTTATCAAATTACACTGCAAAATTAACAATTAAAATTGCAATAGCAATAAGAAATTACGAAATATCCCCGGCAACCTAATCAAATTCAGCACTGCGCTTAAATTGTTGTTGTCGGCTTTTCGCTTGATTGGAAAATTTGATAGAGAGAACTGTCGGGCGACAGGGAGGAGAAAACGAGTTCATCGGACATGGAGGCGACATGGCGGTTGCGTTTTTGGGCCGTTGCTTTGCCGGTCATTGTTGTCTGCCGATTCTTTTCTTCGCTTATGAAAAGCACTCTGTTTTGATTAAAAGCATCTATAAATTTATGCGGAACTTTGCGATAAATAGAACGAGCGAGGACGCAGATGATACCGCACCGTCCTCGGAGAAGATAGTCGAGGACTTCGCGCTCCATTTTTGAGTGGAAGCCGCTGACAACGGCCACGTCTTCCCGTTTGGCAATCTCGGCGGCCCAGTCGAGCGTGGGTAACACCGA
>JAFLTK010000296.1 GCA_022511505.1 Muribaculaceae bacterium | reverse complement strand
GGCAACGAGTGACTGGATGGAACTCGAGAAACAGCGCGGCATCTCGGTCGCTACGTCGGTAATGGGTTTCAACTATGGCGACTATAAGATAAATATCCTCGATACTCCCGGCCACCAGGACTTTGCCGAAGACACTTATCGCACTTTGACGGCCGTCGACAGTGTCATCATCGTTGTCGACGTGGCCAAAGGCGTCGAGCAGCAGACGCGCAAACTGATGGAGGTGTGCCGCATGCGCAACACACCCGTCATCATCTTTGTAAACAAACTCGACCGCGAGGGTCGCGACCCGTTTGAAATTCTTGACGAACTGGAGAGCGAGTTGAAAATCGCCGTCCGTCCCCTTTCGTGGCCCATCAACATCGGCGCTAAATTCAAGGGCGTATATAATATCTATGAGCAGTCGCTCGACCTGTTCACCCCCAACAAACAGAAAGTTACCGAACGCGTCGAAATCGACTCGGTCGACGACCCGCGTATCGACGAGGCAGTCGGAGAGGCCGATGCCGCCAAGTTGCGCGAGGACCTCGAGTTGATTGAGGGTGTCTATCCCGAGTTTGACGAGGAGCAGTATCTTGCCGGCCGTGTAGCCCCGGTATTCTTCGGCTCGGCGCTAAACACGTTTGGCGTCAAGGAATTGCTCGATTGCTTTGTCAAAATAGCGCCCGCTCCCAAGCCGACGACCGCCGAGGAGCGCGTCATCAAACCTGACGAGGAAGGTTTCAGCGGCTTTGTGTTCAAAATCCACGCCAACATGGACCCCAACCACCGTTCCTGCATCGCGTTTGTCAAAGTGTGCTCGGGTAAGTTTGAACGCAACGCCCCCTATAAACACATCCGCTCGGGTAAAGTGATGAAATTTGCCGCTCCCACTGCCTTCATGGCCCAGAAAAAGAACATCGTCGACGAAGCCTTTCCCGGCGACATCGTCGGCATCCCCGACACCGGCAACTTCAAGATTGGCGACACGCTCACCTCAGGCGAGGAAATCCACTTCAAGGGTCTCCCCAGTTTCTCCCCCGAGATGTTCAAATATCTGGAAAACAACGACCCGATGAAAGCCAAGCAGCTCGACAAAGGCATCCGTCAGTTGATGGACGAGGGTGTCGCCCAGATGTTCATCAACCAGTTCAACGGACGCAAAATTATCGGTACCGTCGGCCAGTTGCAGTTTGAGGTCATCCAGTATCGCTTGCTCCACGAGTATGGCGCGCAGTGTCGCTGGGAACCTCTGTCGCTCTACAAAGCCTGCTGGATTGAAAGTGACGACCGCGAGGCTCTTGAGGCGTTCAAGAAGCGCAAACACCAGTTCATGGCCGTCGATACCGACGGGCGCGACGTCTTCCTCGCCGACTCAGGCTATGTCCTCCAAATGGCTCAAACCGACTTCCCCAAAATCCGCTTCCACTTTTCATCGGAGTTCTAAGGGACGCGACATGTCGCGTCCCAAAACACGGACAAGCCGGTCCCGTTTGTTTTAGGCTAAAATCCATCCGTAGCCTTGGACGGCCATGTCCACAAAGTGACTGAACAGGAGCGATGTCCTGTAGGATATGAAAAAGCCCGGGTGCTTGTCGCAAGCGTCCGGGCTCCAAACCTATGATTCACTTATTTTAAGATTAATAAGCCAAATGGTGTAATTCAAATCTCACAAGCGAGATTTGAAGTTTATAGAGGAGGGTGGGAGGTTAGGGTTGGGTGTTGTTGTCGTGGATAGGGTGGTATTCAACGAAGGCTTCGATGGCTTCGTAGGAAGCGAGGCCGAGTTTTTCGTAGATATGGGCTGTCCCTCGGTTTCGCTCCTCGGCTCGTTGCCAGAAGAGGCGGTCGTCGTTGCCAAGGAAGGGGGCGTTTTCCATCTGTGTTTGGTGTTTGAGAATGGAGTTGCGTTTGAAACGTAGTTCTTCGGGGCTGATGGGGACGGCCATTTCGATGTGGTCGATTTCCCATTCGGCCCATGCTCCGCGATACATCCAGATGCGGCAGTCTTTCATCCATGGCTCGTCTTTGAGTTCGTCGACAGCGGCGAGGACAGCGTCGGTGCAGACGCGGTGGGTACCGTGTGGGTCGGCGAGGTCACCGGCAACGAATATCTGGTTGGGCTTGACTTCGAGGATTAGGTCGCGGACGATGGCGATGTCTTTCTCGGTCAGGTCTCCTTTCTTGATTTTTCCGGTTTCGTAGAAGGGCAGGCGAAGGAAGTGTACGTTCTGTGGGGCTACCCCGACATATTTGCAAGCGAGGTTTGCTTCACCCTCGCGGATGAGAGTCTTTAGGAGGCGTACATCGGCCGAGTCGATGTCTCCGGCGGCTTTTTCGGCAATGAATTTCTTGACGTTGTCTACTTTGTCGCGGAATGTCGGGTTGTTGAACCCAAAGTCGTTGGCAATGTTGTCCATGAGGAGAACGTAGCGAAGGACGTCTTCGTCGCCAACGGCGATGTTGCCCGAAGTTTGATAGGCGACGTGAACATAGTGTCCTTGGTCGACGAGTCTCTTGAGGGTTCCTCCCATTGAGATGACGTCGTCGTCGGGGTGGGGTGAAAAGACGATAACTCGCTTGGGATAGGGCAGTG
>JAFLTK010000295.1 GCA_022511505.1 Muribaculaceae bacterium | reverse complement strand
AGCAGCGGTGCTACCTAATCTCAACGTTATTTGTCGACCGAAGACGGGGGTGAGTCTGAAAAGGCGAAAAAGAACCTCGGCTTGTTGATGAGGCGAGGGCATCGTCACTCGATTTTCGCGATTTAGTGGAGGAAATGGTGGGAAATCGAGAATTTTTATTAACTTTGCGGCGAGTTTTGACCATCCATCTACAATTATACAACATGGTAGTATACTTTAAAAAAGGGAATGACACGGTTTATGCCGTGGAAACCGACCACAAGTTCTCGACCGAGGAACTTGATAAACTGGTCTGGTTGCTCGGAGGTGCCAAACCGCTATCGGCGACATCTGTCAAAGGGACGTTTGTAGGCCCGCGCAAGGAAATGATAACGCCGTGGAGCACCAATGCTGTAGAAATCACGCAAAACATGGGACTCCAAGGAATTACCCGAATCGAGCAATTCCGCCGCGCCAAAGAGCAGCCGCCGCGCCACGACAAAATGCTTGAACGAGTCTATGAGGGCCTGAACTCAAAGACATTTACCATCAACCGCCGTCCCGACGAGATTGTATATATTGACGACATCGCCGTCTACAACAAGACCGAGGGCTTGGCGCTCAGCCCCGACGAGGAGCAATATCTCCGCAACCTCAGCGAAAGACTCGGACGCCCGTTGACCGACAGCGAAGTATTTGGTTTCTCGCAAGTTAACTCAGAGCACTGTCGCCACAAGATTTTCAACGGCACTTTCATCATCGATGGTCAAACAAAAGACTCATCACTCTTTGGTCTGATTAAAAAGACATCAAAAGTCAACCCAAATAACCTCGTGTCGGCCTACAAAGACAACGTTGCATTTGTGAGCGGCCCGACAGTGAAACAGTTCTACCCCACTCATCCCGAACGCCCCGACTTCTTTGACATCGCCGACCGTGAGACGGTGTTGTCGCTGAAAGCCGAGACCCACAATTTCCCGACCACGGTCGAGCCGTTTAACGGCGCGGCAACGGGTACGGGTGGTGAAATCCGTGACCGTCTTGGCGGTGGCAAAGCAAGTTTGCCTCTGGCCGGAACGGCGGTTTATATGACTTCCTATCCGCGCATGTCGCCCCTGCACCGCTGGGAGGCGATGATGAACCCGCGAGTGTGGCTGTATCAGACCCCCTGCGACATACTTATCAAGGCGTCAAACGGCGCGTCAGACTTTGGTAACAAGTATGGCCAGCCGCTCATTTGTGGTTCGGTGCTGACCTTTGAGCACGACGAGAACGGTCGACTGTATGCCTACGACAAGGTTATCATGCTTGCCGGCGGCGTTGGCTATGCAATGAAGCGCGACGCCATCAAGGGCGTTCCCGAACCCGGCGAGGCTGTCGTCGTCATGGGTGGCGAAAACTACCGCATCGGTATGGGCGGTGGAGCCGTCTCGTCGGTCGAGACCGGCGAATATGCCAACGCTATCGAATTGAACGCCGTTCAGCGTGCCAACCCCGAGATGCAGAAGCGCGTTTCAAACGTTGTTCGCGCTCTCGCCGAAAATGATGACAACCCCATCGTCTCAATCCACGACCACGGTGCCGGCGGCCATCTCAACGCTCTCTCAGAACTCGTTGAGGCTACCGGTGGCAAAATCGACATGGGTAAGTTGCCCGTTGGCGACAAAACACTGTCGGCCAAGGAGATAGTCGGCAACGAGAGTCAGGAGCGCATGGGTCTGGTGATGAAACAAGAAGATATTGAGCGCGTCGCTCAGATTGCCGAGCGCGAGCGTGCCCCGATGTATGTCGTCGGCCAAACCACCGATGATAACCGCTTTGTCTTCGAGCAGACCGACGGCGTCAAGCCTATCGACCTTGCCATGGAAGATATGTTTGGCAATTCGCCCAAAACCGTCATGCAGGACGAGACCGTCACGCTTACCTATAACGACGTTGAATATCGCGAGGCCGACCTTGACCAATATATAGCCGGCGTGCTTGCCCTCGAGGGTGTCGCATCCAAGGACTGGCTGACCAACAAGGTTGACCGCTCGGTGACCGGCAAAATAGCCCGCCAGCAGTGTCAGGGCCAAATACAGTTGCCGCTGAGCGACTGTGGCGTCGTTGCTCTCGACTATACCGGCACGACAGGCATCGCGACCTCAATCGGCCATGCTCCTCAGGTTGCACTCATCGATGCCGCCAAAGGCTCGGTAATGGCTGTTGCCGAGGCTCTTACCAACATTGTAGGTGCCAACCTTGCCCACGGACTGAAGGATGTCTCGTTGAGCGCCAACTGGATGTGGCCTTGCAAGAACCCCGGTGAGGACGCCGCGCTCTATCGCGCCGTCGAGGCTTGTAGCGACTTTGTTTGCCGCCTCGGCATCAATATCCCGACCGGAAAGGATTCGCTGTCAATGACCCAGAAATATGGCGACGAGAAGGTTTATGCTCCCGGTACTGTCATCATCTCGGCTGCCGGCGAGGTTGCCGATGTGAAGAAGACCGTCTCGCCCGTTGTCAAGAACGTCAAGTCCACATTATTATATATAGATTTCTCGGGCGATAGACTAAAGCTCGGCGGGTCGGCTTTTGCACAGTCGCTGAACCGACTCGGAGCCG
>JAFLTK010000243.1 GCA_022511505.1 Muribaculaceae bacterium | reverse complement strand
AGGTTGTCGGTCTATGAGGGTCGAGCTTTGTATAGATTCTTTTAAGCATCGCCATCCATTATGTTGATATTAGGGATACCTCCATATCGCCCTTGAAGATATCCATTCTCAATTTTAATGGTATCTTGAATGGCATATTCACTCAAAGGTCTCATTCTGGTTTGCCCATCTTCTTTAAAGGTTATCCAATATTCGTCAAGCCTGAGCAATCTTTGTTGGTCCATCAATTTTGACAAGTGGGTTGTATAAATTAATTGGCCATTGGATTGATGTGATGAATAATATTCTATGATTGAGCGGATTAAATTAGGATGAATGCTATTTTCTATTTCATCTATGAAAACAGTTTTATTATTGTATAAAGCATCATAGATAGCCGGTATTAATATTAACATTCTGACAGTCCCGTCTGATTGACTATGAATGTCCATATCTAATTTAAAACCGTTGACACCATATTGACTAAAAGCAAACTCCTGTACCTTCTTATTCCCTTTGACATCAACATATACATTGAAGTCGTTTCGATTATCGTAGGCAAACTCGAGCCCGCTATCGATGCTGGATAGATTTTTCTCTACAAACTCTTTGATTTGATAGTCTCGATGTTTTTCCAACCACTCATCAAACGACCACTCCTGCACTCTGAAATCATGAATATTCAAATCGCTTCCTTTCAGAATTTCATTTGCAAAGTTACGCAACTCCGGGAGTTGAGACATCATGTGTATTAAAACAGGAATCTTGCTTGTGACTTCAACAACGATTAAGTAATCCTTAATCCAGGAATAGGCGTTGGAAACATCAATGCTATTAAAAATTGGGAATTCATTGTTCAGCGAGAGCGTCGATGAGGAAGGGTTCATTCTCAATAGGTGATCGGTAGATACTTGATTTTCTATTAAATCTGACACAATCTTGTCACCCTCTCGCTTGAAAAGAAGTTTATCCTCCCTTTCTCCGATTCCCGACAAGTATAGTTCCTCTTTTACATCGCTGTCAATAGAGATCTGATACAAATAATATTTGCCTGACACCTCAAATTCCATTTCCATATTAATCGGATGAGAATTTGTTTGAACGAGTCGGTATTTTAAGCGAGAAATGTCTATTTGCCTAAGGAAGTCCTTCTTAAAAAGAAAATTACGAAAGAAGTTTACAGCCTGGATAAAGTTTGATTTACCCGAGCCGTTCGGACCATATATAGCACTTTCCTTTAACAAAGGTACATGTTGCCGATAAATATGTTTTGGAAATCTATCTCTATTCTGATTAGGAAACATGTCAAACGTTACCTTATCATAGAAAGACAGGAAATTGGCAACAGAAAATCTTAAAAGCATGTCTGTTTAATATGTGATCTTTTTGATATCTGCAAATTTACATAAAATTTTATATTTTGCACGAAAAAATTCTCGAATAAAGCGTAAGACGACATTAAATAAAATTTCATAGCGACCTTTTGCGACGTTTTGCAACATCAACGGCGGTGGATGGCACGGTAGGCGCCGGGCGGCATGCCGAGATGGCGCCGGGCATAGCGGCTGAAGTAGGAGAGCGAGGAGAAGTTCATCTCGCGAGCAATCTGAGTCAATGACAAATCGCTGTTTTTAAGAAAGTTAATCAAGACGGGAAGGGCATACTTGTCAATGAGCGAGAGAACGCTGTTGCCGGTCAGCCGTCTGACTGTCTCTGATAGATATTTAGGCGAAACGTTGAGTAAGGCGGCATAGTAGGTAACCTCGCGATAATGCTTGGCACGCCCGCTCTCGAGCAATGCGAGGAGCCGCTTGACAACGACCGTCGTCCGCTCTGATGGCGAGACGTCGCCGTATATCTTGGCATGGAAATCAAAGAGGTCATAAATCATTGTCAACGAGAGGCTGCCGATTAACTCGTCGTAAAACAGATGCTCGGTGTCGGCCGAGCGCAATCTGAGCTGCTCGATGTCGTTGTTGAGCCGCCGGGCGTCATCGTCGCTTAGCGGAAAGACGGGGTTCTCGAATAGACTGATGTGACCCACAACGCCATAATGGTTGGCCGGAAGCAGATTGTACAGGAACTTGAACGGCGCGGCGATGAAGCGAATTTTGAGGTCGGGCGAAGCGCTGATATGGGTGACAAGTTCGGGATGGTTGATTACCGCGGCATCATTCTTTTTGATGGTAACGGGGCGGCTGTTGAACAGGAACATGGCGTCGCCGTCGTTACACACAATATGGACACCCCAGTCAACAAACCGAGGTGAATTAATCTCGTTAATATCCTCAGAATAAACAATTTCGGCCTTCGATGTCTCCATAATGTCTTTGCTTGAATGCGAAGGTAGTGAATTTTTCGGCAAAATGTGAAAGTCTGTGCATAAAATTGAAAATATATTTGCAGAAAATGGGTTTTATACCCTCGATGAAGAAAATAGACGGGATTCTGAACAATCTTTTTGGTAGCATTATATTGTTGGTTGGAGTTTTTTTCTAATTTTGCAAGAGGAAAAAGCACATATCCAACAAACCTAAAATATCTCAACCGTGAAGTTGAGCACCGAAACCAAGCCTAAATAATCTTTAACTATCTGATGAAAAGAATCTTAACACTAATATCTGTTCTGTCGGCATTGACTCTTCAGGGCCAGGTAGGGCCGTTATTGGAGTCTGAATGGGGTCAAAAGGCGCCATATAACAATTCGTGCCCTCAGGGGACTGTCACCGGCTGTGGCCCTCTCGCAATCGGCCAAATTCTTTACTATTATCGACAGCCGGAGCATGGATATGGCGTCAAAACCTACCATGCCACAAATCTTGACACGGATATAACTATCGACTACTCGACGATGACGTTTGACTGGGCAAACGTCCTGCCAAACTATGCCGGGACCTACAATTCGATTCAGGCGCGGGCGGTGGCCGACATCGTGTATCAAATCGGCGTAGCGATGGAGGCCAATTATGATTCATCGACGTCGATAAATAATTACGCGAAAAGCCTTTATGGCATGCAGACCTATCTGCACATTTCGCCCGACAGCCGCTATCGCAAACGCAAATTCTATTCCACGCCCGAGTGGCTTGAGATGATAAACCGCGACCTTGAGGCCGGCCGTCCCGTCTACTATCGCGGCGACTGGAAGTTCAACGGCGAGACGTCGGGCCATATATTTGTTGTCGACGGAATAGACGCCGACGGCAACTATCACTTCAACCTTGGCCACAACGGAAGCAACGACAAGTTTACCGATATAAACGTCATCAATCAATCGGGCATTGCGCCGGGCAACCGCGGCGTGTGCTACAACTATGCTCAGGCAGCAGTGTTTGATTGCTACCCGACGCCCGACTGTGACTCCTACCTCTCTCAAGCATGCCTCCTTGACGAGCCTATCGTCTTGAACGAGAATATGGATCTGAGAACCATCACCGTCCCCCTTGGCGAGAAGTTCTCTTTAGGAGCCGTGCTTAGAAACGTCTGTGACCAAAAGGTTACAATAACCTACTCATGGGGCTTGACAAAAGACGGTGAGGAGCCTACAAAGTATTTCAATAACTCCACCTATGGTCTTAGTGGAGGACATAAGTTTGATGGATACCGACATCGGGAGGTTTACATCCCCGCCGGGACCGAGGACGGCAACTACAACCTGTATATTTATTGGAAAAGCGACATGACCGGCAACAAGTGGCATCGAGTTTGGGACAACGCGCCCAACAAGGTTGATGTCGTTGTTGCTAACGGAAAGGCAACCATCACCGTTCCCGACAGTCATGCCGGCGACCCGCTGATTGAAGCTGCCAAAAATATAACCGAGGTCGACATATTGTCGCCCAACACCGTCCCCGGGCGCTCGTTTGAAATCGAATTGGTCAACTCGACGTCCAATAACTATGAGGGCCCGTTGAAACTCGTCTTGACCGTTGCCGACAACACCCGAAGCACCCAAACCATCGAATACACGACCGACATCGCCCTCTACAGCAACACAACCGTGCCCCACCACATCCTCGTACCGACGTCGGCCATCAACCTCAACAACAAGACGATAACCGACGTTAAGGCCTATTACACCTATCGCGACGAGGAAAAACTGATTGCGGTCCAAAACAACACAACGACCGGCATCGAAGCCGTCGACATCACAGACGGCAACGACACTCTCGCCCCGATTATCTACTATGACCTCAACGGCGCTCAGGTGCAAGCCGACGCCTTGCGTCCCGGCGTCTACATCCGCCGCCAAGGTGCCAACACCTCCAAAATAATCATCCGCTAATCCACCTTTCGGCAGATATAGTTAAGCACCTGCTCCCCGTTGAGGAAGCAGGTGCTCAGTGTATTTTGTAGCCGCCGACGCTTGCCAAACCGGGGATATGTTGTAAAACAGATTTGGAAATTTGGCGCGTTTCAATTTTTATTTCTATCTTGGCAAACTAAATTATTGCGTCACTAGAATCGCCGCCTGATATGATACCGCTGTTGGAGAAATATATCACGTTTATCACTGCCGAGCAAGCGCTATCGGCGGCCACGGTCGACGCCTATCGCCGCGACTTGACGGCGTGGATTAATTTCCTGACTGCCAACGGCGAGACGACGCCCGAGACGTTTGACCCGGCGCTCGTCACGGCGGCCGACATCCGCCTCTATATCGCGTCGCTGACGGCGGCCGGGCGCTCCCGCGCCACCACGCGCCGCCATCTTCAGGCCATCCGCTCGCTGTTCAACTATCTGATGAAAACGGGCGCCGTGGCCGTCAACCCCGCCGCCGACATCACCACCGCGCGCCTCAACCGCTCGTTGCCGGTGTTTATTGACCCCGGGGAGACGGCAGCCGTCATGGACGACGCCGAGGCGGCCGACGATGACTTTATCTCGCTGCGTGACAATCTGATACTCGCCATTCTCTACAACACGGGCATCCGCGAGAGCGAGTTAATAAACCTCAAAATTGGTGACATCGACCTCGGTGACGGTGAACTAAAAGTGCTCGGTAAGCGTAATAAACACAGGATTGTCCCCTTTGGGCCGGCACTGGCCGCGCAGATAGAGAGCTACCTGCGAGTCAGAGAGGAAATCTTCGGCCGGGCCGACTATCGCGAGCCGTTGTTGACGCGCGCCGACGGCAACCCGCTTTACCGCTCGCTCGTCTATCGCGTTGTCCATCGTCGACTCGCCGACGCCGGCGTTCACGCCACCCGCCTTTCTCCCCACGTGTTGCGACACTCGTTTGCCACCGATATGCTCAACAATGGCGCCGGTCTCAACACCGTCGCCCGGCTTCTCGGCCACGAAAGCCTCGCCACAACCCAAGTCTATACCCACGTCACCCTCAGTGACATGCAACATAATTATCAACTCGCACACCCACGTGCACAAAAAAAAGGAGGAAAAAATGGAAACTCGCATTCAAGCCATCCACTTTGACATCACTTCTCGCCTGACCGAGTTTATCAACCGCAAAGTCGACCGCCTGACTCGCCGTTATCCGGCCATCAGCGACGTCGACACGACCCTGAAGGTTGTAAAACCCGAGACTGCCATGAACAAGCAGGCCATCGTCAAAGTAACCATACCCGGCGCTCCCGAGCTCGTTGCCGACAAGACCGCCAACACCTTTGAAGAAGCCGTCGACCTCTGTATCGACGCCCTCGACCGTCAACTCGAAAAGAAAAAAGATAAATAATTCAGCGGCATCGCTCGGCCCTTAACGCCGACGCGTCGTCCCGGCAATAAAAAACAGCGCCGGAGCGCGCTCCCACTTTCAGGAGCCGCTCCGGCTTTTCATGTTAGAGCCGTACCGGCTATTAATATTGTTCGTCGGCGTTGGGGAAGTCACCGCTCTTGACGTCGCCGATATAATTGCCGATGGCCGAGTCGATTACATCGGCAAGGTCGGCATACCGGCGCAAGAACTTGGGCGAGAACCCCTTGTTGATGCCCAGCATATCCTGAAGCACCAGCACCTGACCGTCGGTTCCGTTGCCGGCACCGATGCCAATCGTCGGAATCGAAAGCGCTTGCGACACACGGGTGGCGAGCGCGGCCGGAATCTTCTCGAGCGTGACGGCAAAGCAACCTATTTCTTGAAGCATCATCGCGTCGTCGAGCAACTTCTGGGCCTCGGCCTCCTCGCGGGCGCGCACGTTATATGTGCCAAACTTGTTGATAGACTGAGGAGTAAGCCCCAGATGGCCCATCACCGGAATCCCGGCGCTAAGGATGCGCTCAATCGACTCTTTAATCTCGATGCCACCCTCAAGTTTGACCGCCTCGGCGCCACTCTCTTTCATAATTCTGATGGCCGACGCGAGCGCTTCGGTCGGGTTGCCTTGGTAACTGCCAAACGGCATATCGCAGATGACGAGGGCGCGCTTGACGCCGTTGGTCACACAGCGAGCGTGGTAAATCATCTGGTCGAGGGTCATCGGTAGCGTCGTCGCGTTACCAACCATCACGTTTGAAGCAGAGTCGCCAACAAGGATGGCGTCGATGCCCGCCTCGTCGACAAGACGGGCAAGCGAGTAGTCGTAGGCCGTCAGCATGGCGATTTTCTCGCCGCGCTCTTTCATTTCCTGAAAGCGACGGGTTGTCACTTTGCGTTTATCTTCGCTATATGTAGACATTTGCTATTTATTTTTAAAATTGGCCGCAAATTTAGCAATATATTATCGGCCATGCAAAAAAAGTCTTCATATTCCAGTCAACCGCATCAAATTTGGGGGAGGATTGGAAATTTTTGTGTATCTTCGCGGTCAAGCATTATTTGAAATTTGTTAAAAATCAAGAATACCATGAGTTGGACAAAGATTATGGAGTGTGTCCCCAATTTTAGCGAGGGACGCGACCTGGAGAAGATAGACAAGATTGTGGCACCGTTGCGGGGCCGTGCGGGCGTCAAGTTGCTTGATTACAGCAACGACGAGGACCATAACCGCCTGGTTGTGACGGTTGTAGGCGAGCCGGAGGCGTTGCGTGAGGCCATTCTGGAGGCTATCGGCGTTGCCGTGGAACTTATCGACCTGAACCAGCATCAGGGCCAGCACCCGCGCATGGGCGCCGTCGACGTCGTGCCGTTCATCCCCATCAAGGGGTGCACGATGGACGATGCCGTCGAGTTGTCGCGCCAGGTTGGAGAGCGCGTTGCCACCGACTATGGCGTGCCCGTTTTCTTGTATGAAAAATCGGCCTCGGCTCCCCATCGCGAGAATCTGGCAGCAGTGCGCAAAGGTGAATTTGAGGGGATGGCCGAGAAGATACGTCAGCCCGAGTGGAAGCCCGATTTCGGGCCGGCCGAGCGTCACCCGACCGCCGGCGCCGTTGCCATCGGCGCGCGCATGCCGCTCGTGGCGTTCAACATCAACCTCAGCACGCCGAGCGTCGAGATTGCCCACTCTATCGCCAAGAAAATCCGCTTCATCGGCGGCGGCTTGCGCTTTGTCAAGGCTATGGGCGTTGAATTGGCCGACCGCGGTATAACTCAGGTTTCCATCAACATGACCGACTACACGCGCACGGCGCTTTACCGCGCCTTTGAGATGGTTCGTTTCGAGGCGCGCCGCTATGGCGTCAGCATCGTCGGCAGTGAGATTATCGGCTTGGTGCCGATGGAGGCGCTTATCGACACCGCCGCCTACTATCTCGGGCTCGAAGATTTCTCGATGGAGCAAGTTCTTGAAGCGAGGATAATGGAATGAGCCGGCTGAGGATTTACAACGCGACGATTGTGACCCCCGAGGGGCGCAATGCGCTGAAAGGTAGCGAGATGACGACCGGCGTCAAGCGCGTTCCCGATGCCGAAATTGTCATCGAGGATGGCGTCATCACCGCGATTGGCCCCTCGCGCGGCAACCTTGGCGACAGCGCCGACATTGATGCAAAGGGCCGCGTCGTCGTGCCCGGATTTGTCGACAGCCACACCCATCCGGTGTTTGGCGGATGGCGCCCCGAGGAGTTTGGATGGCGCCTGCGCGGCGACTCCTACATGTCGATTATGAACCGCGGCGGTGGTATAGTCAGCACCATGCGCGCCACCCGCGAGGCCACCGAGGAGGTACTACGTGCCAAGACGCTGGCACTGCTCGACCGCGCCGCCACGATGGGCGTCACCACCATGGAGGCAAAGAGCGGTTATGGTCTCGACCTCGACTCAGAACTCCTTCAACTGCAGGTAATAGCATCGCTAAGTGCCGACCCGTCGACCCCCGTCACCTTGACATCGACATTCCTCGGCGCCCACGCCGTGCCCCCCGAATGGGCCGGCAATCCCGACGGCTACATCGACTACATCATCAGCGACGTGCTGCCCCGCGTCAAGGAGAAAGGACTGGCCGAGTCGGTCGACATCTTCTGTGAGGAGGGCGTTTTCAGTGTCGAGCAGTCGCGCCGCTTGCTCAAGGCCGCCCGCGAGATGGGGTTCACGCTGAAAATCCACGCCGACGAGATTGTGACCACCGGAGGGGCCGAACTTGCCGCCGAACTCGGGGCGCTCTCGGCCGACCACCTTCTGCACGCCTCCGACGCCGGCATCGATGCCTTGGCGCGCTCAGGCGTCGTTGCCACCCTGTTGCCGCTGACGGCGTTCACCTTGCGCGAGCCGTTTGCCCGCGCCCGGCAGATGATTGACAGCGGATGTGCCGTAGCCCTTGCCACCGACCTCAACCCCGGTAGTTGTTGCAGCGGGTCGATACCATTGACCTTTGCCCTCGCTTGTATCTATATGAATATGAGCATAGAGGAGGCAATCACGGCGATGACCCTCAACGGAGCCGCCGCCATAGGCCGCGCCGACACGATTGGCTCAATCGAGGTTGGCAAGCGCGGCGACATTGTCATGCTCGACGCCGACACTCCCGATTTCCTCCCCTATTTCACCGGGATGAACATCGTCGCGATGACCGTCAACGGCGGCCGCGTGGTCTATGATAACCGCGCCGCTAAAATAGTGATTAAATAATTCAACATTCGCAAGCTCAAGTTGAAGTTAATGAGTTTATAAGTTTAAAGAACACCCTAAACTCTAAACTTTAAACTCTCTAAACTTTAAGTCGAGCAAGCGAGACTTAAATATTAAAACGATGGACTTTTCAAATAGCACAATCACTGATTTCATGGACCGAGTCATGTCGGTCGATCCTGTTCCCGGGGGCGGCAGCGTCTCGGCTCTTTGCGGCGCACTGGCAGCGTCGCTCGGCTGCATGGTTGCACGACTGACAGCAGGCCGCAAAAAATATGCCGACGTTGAGGCCGAGATGCTTGACGTCATCGACACCCTTACTCCTCAGGTCGAGGCGTTGACCGACGATATTGACCGCGACAGCCACGCATACGCCGCTGTTATGGCCGCATTTAAGTTGCCTAAAGAGACCGACGACGAGCGCCGCGTTCGTGCCGGCGCCATTCAGGACGCCACGCGTCAGGCGGCTATCGTGCCCCTCGAGGTGGCTCGTCGTGTGACCGACATTTTCCCCTACATTGCGCTCGTCGCCACCAAGGGTAACACCAACGCCATCACCGACGCCGCCGTGGCCGCAATGGCTGCCCGTACCGCCATCCTCGGCGCACTGCTCAACGTCAAGATAAACCTCGGCTCGATAACCGATGCCGACTTTGTTGCATCCACCGCCGCCGAGGTCACCACGCTCGAGGCTCGCGCTATCGAGATGGAAAAGCAAGTACTCGAAATTGCCAACGCTAAAATCTAACCCCCCATGAAAAAGACCAACATATATCAAATAGGTGCAGGGCCGCTCACGATGGAAGACATCGACCGCATCATCACAGAAAACCTCAAACTCGAACTCGCCCCCGAGGCTACCGAGCGCATCGAGCGCTGCCGCGAGTATCTTGACCGCAAAATCGAAGAGTCGACCGAACCACTCTATGGTATCACCACCGGCTTTGGCTCGCTGTGCAACAAAAACATATCGCTCGACGACCTGTCTACCCTCCAAGAGAACCTCGTCAAGAGCCACGCCTGCAGCGTCGGCACCGAGATGCCCCACGTCATCGTCAAACTGATGTTCCTGTTGAAAGCCCACGCTTTGTCGCTCGGACACTCGGGCGTACAACTCATTACCGTTCAGCGCATTATCGACTTCTTCAACAACGACGTGTTGCCAATCGTTTATGACCGCGGTTCGCTCGGCGCGTCGGGCGACCTGGCGCCTCTCGCCAACCTGTTTCTGCCGCTCATCGGCGTTGGCGACGTCTACTATAAAGGGAAACGTTGCGAGGCCATCAACGTGCTCGACGAGTTTGGCTGGGAGCCGATAAAACTCAAGAGCAAGGAAGGCCTGGCGCTGCTCAACGGCACCCAGTTTATGAGCGCCAACGGTGTCTTTGCCTTGCTTCGCGCCAAGCGTCTCAGCCGCGAGGCCGACGTTATCGCCGCCTGCTCGCTCGAAGCCTTTGACGGACTGCTTGCCCCGTTCCACCCCTCTATCCAGCAGATGCGCCCCCACCCCGGCCAGATTGAAACCGGCCGCGTGTTCTGCCGCCTGCTCGAGGGTAGCGAAATCATCAACCGCCCCAAGAAGCACGTTCAAGACCCCTACTCGTTCCGCTGTATTCCTCAGGTCCACGGCGCTACCAAGGACGCCATCGCCCACGCCGAGCGCGTCCTCGTTACCGAAATCAACTCGGTCACTGACAACCCCACTATTTTCCCGGACGAAGACCTCATCATTTCGGGCGGTAACTTCCACGGCCAACCCCTCGCGCTCGTCTATGACTACCTCGCCGTCGCTATGGCCGAACTCGGCAACATCTCCGAGCGCCGCGTCGCCCAACTTATCATGGGCCTGCGCGGACTACCCGAGTTCCTCGTCGCCGAGCCGGGACTGAACTCCGGCTTCATGATTCCGCAGTATGCCGCCGCCTCGATGGTTAGCCAAAACAAAATGTACTGCTATGCAGCGTCGTCCGACTCCATCGTGTCGTCCAACGGCCAGGAGGACCACGTCTCCATGGGTGCCAACGCCGCCACCAAACTCTACAAAGTCATGGACAACCTCGAGCTCATCCTCGCCATCGAGTTGATGAACGCCGCCCAGGGCATCGACTTCCGCCGCCCGTTGAAATCATCGCCCTACATCGAGCGCTTCATCAAAGCCTACCGCAACGAGGTCCCCTTCATTCAGGAAGACATCGTCATGTACAAAGAAATCCACAAATCCCAAGCCTTCCTGCGCCGCTGGAAGTGGGACTACTAATCGTGTATATATTTCCCCCGCCCTCAAATTAAAAATGTCATTATGACTGAAAATTCGTTATACGATAAAAAATCACTCTTGACTATTACTTCACAGAAGATAGATTGGAAAGAAATCGTCAAAGACGTGGTCGGTTTTAGCAATGCAGAAGGAGGTATCATCGAATTCGGCATAGAAGATGGTGTAGATTGCCCCAAAGTGAATCAAAAGATTTCTGATTCACTACTTGTTTCTTTGGTAAACAATATCAACGGGAAAACTAATGGAGTTCAGATATCTGCCGAAAAGAAGGTTTATACTAACGGGGGCGAAACAATCTTGCTCTATATCCGTCGTTCAGCCGTAATGTCGACTACAAGTGATGGAAGAGTTTTTATGCGTAGCGGTGATAAGTGCGTGCCCATAACAGGGGAAGGCTTGCATCGGCTTGCAGAGGACAAGGGCGGTTATAATTGGGAACTTCAAATTTCAAATTATAGTATCTCAGAATGTAATCCATTAAGATTAGACTACCTTCTGAGGTCCTTAAGATCTTCTGATCGCGTTTCAAACTTTGTGAAAGAAAAGACTGATAATGAATTATTACGTTATTTTGCACTCATCGGAGAAAACAACGATTTGATGACCTATCTTGGTGTAACATTTTTGGGAACTCAGTCCCAAAGACAAAGAATCTCTAACGCACCTACTCTCCAGTGTTTTAAATATGATGAATATGGTGAAAAAATCAATAAATGGACTTGGGATGATTTGATGAATTCTCCTGATGAGATTATTGAACAAGTTTGGCAGACCATACCTGATTGGAAAGAGAGCCAAGAAATAAGCGATGGCCTATTCCGAAAAAATGTCATGGCATACGACAAGGATGTAATACGCGAGCTCATTTGTAATGCAGAAGTACATCGCTCTTATGCTATCACTGGAGATATATTTATAAATATTCACCCCGACCATATTGAGATTGTTAATCCAGGGCGGCTCCCTTTTGGTGTAACACCAGAAAATATTTTGCATAAATCGAAGAAAAGAAATCCCAATTATGCTAATTTGATGAGAGCTCTAAAATATGTTGATATTGAAGGGTCGGGATATGATAAAATGTATGAGATTCTGCTCCAGCATGGGAAAAATGTACCCATAGTTTTTGAGGGTGATGATTTCGTATCAGTTAAAGTGTTTCGGAGAATCCATAATAGTAAAGTACTTGAACTAATGGATTTTGTTGGAAAGAACTATCAACTTAGGCAAAAACAAACTATATGTTTGGGATTAGTAGCGATGTATGAATCCATTACGGCAAGAGAATTAGAAAGACTCTTGGAGTTAAATGATTCAGAAGCACTGAGACCATGGCTTCTGCCTTTAATCAAGCAAGGCCTTGTAATAAGTAGAAATGTGAGAAGTAGAGGCATAGAGTATCGTGTTAACTCTACGCTCCTACAGGAATCTGCATACCGAGGAACTACATCTCTCAAAAGAATAGAGGATTATAGACTTAAAGAATTGATTATCGAAGACCTAAAGCTTTACAAAGAGGCTAAGTTATCAGATATAAGAGAACGTATCGGTTCTGAGATAAGTGTGAAACGATACAAAGCTCAGATTTTGAGATTGGAGGAGGATGGAATAATTGGACGACGAGGTTCAAATCGATGGACAAGTTACTATCTTATATCTTCCCTAAAAGAGCAGTAAGGGGAGAGAAATTGGATAGCTACAACTGTATAATCTTGACATTCAATAATATATATCTTACCGCGAGATGATACATGTTTAGGCTAAATACAATATCCGGGAAGACATCGTCATGTACAAAGAAATACACAAATCCCAAGCCTTCCTGCGCCGCTGGAAGTGGGACTACTAATCTTCTGCGTGATTATTCTCGTTAAACATCTCGTCTAATCTCTGCCGGTTGGGGCATTAGTTTTCTTGCTACAATCCAGACGGGATTATAGGTTAGGGTGTTTTGGGAGGGGTAGTTGCGAATGAAAGCGGTTGGCGACAGAGTGCTGAAGACGGCGTTGACGCCGGTGTGCTTCATGTGGCGGAGGATGTCGGTTGGAGAGTCGAAACGGCTGACAATTACTTCTGACGAGGCGTGTATCAGTTTCAATGACGGAGGCAACATCTCGGCCCACTGCTCCATGTCGGGAAATCGGCGCCGGCGCGGGATCAGCGAGTCGAGTTCGACGAAATTTCGGGCGCCGTAGGTGGCAAAGGCGACGATACCGCCGGGCGGAATAACCTCGGCGGCGCGCTCAAGATAGAGGCGCGGCGAGTTGAACCACTGCATGGCGCTGGCCGAGATGAAGGTGTCATAACTGCCGGGCCTTATGGACTTTATCGCTACTTCGGCGTCGGCAACAATGCTCTCAATATGCACCTTGCTGTCGACGGGCTTCATCACGTCGGCAATATCGACGGCGGTGATGGCGGCGACTCGTGGCGACACGGCAAGTAGTCGGGTCAGTGTGCCGGTTCCGGCCCCGGCCTCAAAAATGCGGGCGCCATCGGGTAGTATCGGCAGCACTAAGTCGGCCAGACGCTCGGCAACGAGTTGCTGAACGCTCGCGTTGAGGTCATAGCTCGAGGCTGAACGTTCAAACCGACTGGCTACAAGCGATTTATCAACAATCAAATGGGGCAGCAGGTCGTCAAAATTGAGCCAGTGGTTTCCGGCAATCTCAGTGACGATGGTCGCGGTGCCGTCAATCCACGCATGGCGCTGGGCCTCGGTGGGGATAATGCGGTCGTGGGAGGCGATGACGGCTTCGTCCCAGCGGAACGGTGGGATGCCGCGACGCGCTACGTTGCCGATTGCCTCAAGTTCGGCGCGGAGCGACTCGATTGAGCGACTCGGGGCGATTGCTTCAAACCGCTCGGCGGCCGGGAGCGAGCCGGCCATGCGGACGTTGAAATCGGCGAGCGTCTCGGCGTTGAGGCTCGCGAGAGTGCGGTTAAAAATGACCTCGGGTATGCCTCGGCGGCGGTCGATGGGGTGCATCGTGCCGTTGACGGCCACGCGTCGCGTAACGGGCAACGAGGTTCCCTCAAGCGCAACTGCCGCCATAGCGACGCCATAACTCCACGCAGTAACAACAACCTCGTCATAGCCGACGAGCGGCGCCGTGTCGAGAGACGCGTCGGTGTAGTCATAGACCAGCCACACGTCATATCCCCCGACGGCGAGCGTGCTGAACGGCCGCGGGTCCATGCCCCAGCCGGCGAAAAATAGCAGTGCGCGGCGACTCGATGTTGCTGTTAACCGGTGTAATATCATTTGGTTAAATCGTTAAGCGTTGAGAGAAAGCGGGTTATATCCCCCTCGGCGAGGGCGGCGCTGAGCGATACGCGCAGGCGCTCGGTCCCCGGCGGGACGGTCGGGGTGCGGATTGGGAGCACCTTGAAACCGCGCTCGGCAAGTTGACGCGAAAGCGCGACGGCACGGGCGGCGTCGCCGACGATAATCGGGACGATGTGGCTCGGCTCGACGGCGTTGCCGGTGATGTCGGCCACACCCTCGGCGAGAATCTTGCCAAGGCGCGCCAGATGGCGTCGCTCGGCGTCCATCCCGAGCGAATGTTCTAGCGCCGCGGCAGTCCACGCGACGTTGACAGGGGGCAACGCGGTAGAGAAAATCAAGCTTCGCGCACTGTTGACGGCCCACTCTGCAACGTCGGCGTCGGCAAATGCCGCAAAAGCGCCCATCGAGGCGAGCGCTTTGCCAAAAGTGCCTATAATGACGTCGACCATCGCCCGACGCGGCGAGGCGGCAACGAGCCCGAGTCCTTGCGGCCCGAGGACGCCAAGCGCGTGTGCCTCATCGACATATATCATCACGCGGTCGCTCCCGGCTCGCTCTTTGATGTCGATAATCTCCTCAAGGGGGGCGCGGTCGCCGTCCATCGAGTAGACACTCTCGACGACGATGATGACGCGCGTGGCGCCGGCGTCGAGGGCGCGCCGGGTGAGCCGCTCAAGATGGGCGGCATCGTTGTGACGGGCGCGCGCAAAGGGTACGCCGGCAAGGCGCATGCCGTCAATAATGCTCGCGTGAACGAGGCGGTCGGCCACGATATGTGTCCCCGCCGTTGCGAGGGCCGGCAGTAGGCCGCTGTTGGCGTGATAGCCGCTGTTGAACAGCACCGCGCGGGCAGTGCCCGTCAGCGCGGCGAGCCGCTGTTCCAACGCGTGATAGGGCGTTTGCACGGCGGCAAGCAACCGAGAGGCGGCCGACGTCAGCAGTCGTTCCCGGCCCGAGGCATGGCTGAGGAAATGCTCCATCAGCGCCTCGTTGGCGCCGATGCCCAGGTAGTCGTTGGACGACAGGTCAACGAGTCCGGCCGAGGCATCGTCGGGCAGTCGGCGCAAGTTGCCGCCGGCGGCAAGAGTATCCAGAAGTTGGCGATAACTGCTCATTGGCCGGGTTGAAATTCAGCGACGAGGTCGACAAGCGCCTCGCAAAGAGTCGCAAGTTCCTCATCGCTAATTATATAGGGAGGCATGATATACACGTTGTTGCCAAAGGGGCGTATCCAGACACCGCGGTCGACACATCGGCGCTGGAACCGGCCGACGTCGACGGGCGTCGTGGTCTCGACCACGCCGATACTACCGAGCACGCGGACGTCGGCCACATTGTCGAGCCCGCGAGCCCGCTCGAGCCGTTTCCTCATCGCGGCCTCAATCCGGGCAATGCGAGCGGCCATATCCTGCTCGGCGAGCATCTTAATCGACTCGACGGCGATGGCACAGGCGAGGGGATTGCCCATAAAAGTCGGGCCGTGCATCAGCACCCCGGCCTCGCCGCGCGAGATGGTGTCGGCAACCTCGCGAGTGGTCAGCACGGCGCTCATTGTCAAGTAGCCGGCTGTCAAGCCCTTGCCGATACACATTATAT
>JAFLTK010000345.1 GCA_022511505.1 Muribaculaceae bacterium | reverse complement strand
CCTCGCCGGTCTCAAGGAGGTAATCAAACGCGCCGGCGTTCAGAGTGTCACCACCGACGACCACAATAACCGCCTGATAATGACTCCGGCAGGTCGCAATATTTATGATATTTTCGTCGGCACAGCCACGTCGCTCGACATCCGTGTCTACAACACCGCCGGTGGAATTGTCAAGGCATGCCGGGCCGACGGACCAGAGACAACGCTTGACCTCGATACCCTCCCCGCGGGCATCTATATCGTCGACGTCAACAACCACACCAAGAAAATTGCAGTTCAATAACCCGATAATTCAATCCACGTTTCAAAAATGAAAAAAATATTTAGCGGATTTGTCGCCGGCCTCGCGGCCGCTATTCTCCTCGCCACCCCCGACGTGGCCTTTGCGGCAACCGACCCGGCCGATATGCCGGTTGTAATGACCCTGACCACAAATATTTATGGCTATCAGGGTCCCGAGAATAATTTCACCATCTATCTGGGCTCAACGGTCGACGGTGCCGAGTTCTATGTCGAGGGGCCCAAGTCCCAGGAGTATGTCGAGGTAAATCGCTACTCGCTTGGGACCGACACCGACGGTGATAAGGCCGTTGTGGCCACGGCCATCTCGCTGAGTGTAACCGAGACAAACAACAAGGTGCGCATCTATGGCGACGCCTCGCTGATTGACTATATCGACGTTCACGGCTGCTATATGGGCGCGCTCGAACTCTCGCCGGCGTTGACCAACCTGAGCGTCATTGACTTGTCACACAATGAGTTGACAGCCATCGACCTCTCGCCCTATACCGCTATCAACTCTATCGACCTGACCGACAACGCTTTCAAGGTCCCATCGGCGATGAAAATCGGTACCAACCACCCCGACCTGCTTCTGCTTCAGGTTGGCATCAACGATGTCGTTGACCCCCAACTCGATTTGCGCAACTTCCCTAACCTGCAATATTTCAGCGGCCGCAACAACTATGGCATCACCTCGATTGACCCCTCCGGTTGCCCCGACTTGGTGTCGCTTGTGCTCGAAGTTACCAACATCTCGTCAATCGACGTCAGCCGCAACCAACATCTCGACGTGCTCAACCTCTCCAACACCAAGATAACCTCGGTCGACATCTCTCGAAACACTAATCTCGGCGAGTTCTACCTAAGCCATCAAGGCTCCTATAACTCCGACGATATATATAAGGTGACCGAAGTCGACCTTACCCATAATCCCTACCTCGAATATCTTGACCTTTCAGGTAACAAAATCTCGAGCATCGATCTCAGCAACAATCCCAACTTGAAGTTACTCTATCTTCAACACAATCAGATTGCCGAGATAGATTTGAGCAACAACCAGAAACTGGCGAGTGTCAACCTGGGTTACAACCTGCTAAACTTTGCCACCCTGCCGCTTCCTCGCGAGGGATGGGACTACATGTATTACCGCGGTCCGCTCGACTGTGATTTCAAATACAAAGTAGGCGAGCCGATTGACTTTTCGAGTGAGGTAATCCGTGCCCCATACGTCGACGAGCAGGGCAACACCATCACCCCGGTTACCTACGCAGCAGTTTTTGCAGTGCCTCGCGCCGCCGACCCCTACGAGGTCGACCCCGCCTGGTATACCTTTGAAAATGGCGTCATTACGTTCAACCAAGCAATTCCCGACTCGGTTTACGTCGAGTTCTACTGCACCGCTTTCCCCGACTGGCCTTTACAGTCGGGTCTCTTCAAGGTCAAAACCCCCGAGGACTATGACAAGCCTGCCGTTGCTTTCACTTTCACCCCCGGAAGTTCGATGGCCGGGCAGACAGTGTCGTTCAAACTCGCCGGCGCGCCGATGGCTTCGGGCCTCGCGCTCCCGGCCGACGTTATCATCAGCACCGGCGGCACAGATTACACCTTTGAGGGCGCTGTGACTGCCTCTTCGCTCCCCGCCGACGCCAACATCAGTTTCAAGGTGCCCATTCCCGTGGCTCCCGTGACCGTCTATATTACCGATGGTTTCGGTGCTACCGCTCTGGAAATGAACGGAATAGAACTTGCGTCGATTGACCTCAACGAGTCAGAAGCCCTGACAACGTTGACGGTTGCCGGCGCCAACCTCGCCGCCATCGACCTCGGTTACAACCGCAACCTCCGCGCCCTTGACCTTTCGGGCAACCGCCTGACCGCCATCAATCTCTCGGGCGTGCGCGGCGACTTCCAGAAAATGAACCTTCACGACGTCAATCTCTCGGGCAACCGCCTGACCGCCATCATCATCGAGGAACCGCAATATTTCTACAACCTCAACCTGGCCAACAACCGCATCAGCAACATCGATTTCAAGTACTATGCCGGTCTTAAAAGTCTCGACCTGAGCAACAACTTGATGAGTGGAGACCTCGACTTGACCGGTGCCGCAAATTTGACAAGCCTTAACGTTTCAGGCAATACTATCAGTTCGCTCCAACTTGCCAACTCGCGTCGCTTGACGTCGCTTAATGTTGCCAACAACAACCTGTCGTTGGTCACTCTGCCAACACCCGATGCCGTTGGTGCCGATTATACCTACGCGCCCCAGAATCCTTACAGCATCATTGCCGGCGGCGCATCAATCAACCTCAGCGACCAAAACATCAACGGGGCCACTATCTACAAATGGATGTATGCCGACACCAACACCGCGGTCGATCCCGCTCTCTATACGCTGACCGATGGCGCTACCCGCTTCAGCGAGTCGCTCATAGGAAAGAAGGTCTATTGCGAGATGACCAATCCCGTGTTCCCGGCATTTGACAACGCCCCGTTGACAACCACTGTCACCGAGGTGCTCGACCGTCCTACCAACCTTGTTGCCTCGTTCACTACCACGGCCACCGGTACCGCCAACATCGGTTTCCGATTTGCCGGAAACGGTGCCAACGCCGTCTATATCGACTGGAACGGCGACGGCAGCCAGTATGACGAGTATCTTTATGACCAAAACAACACCGAGACTTACCGCACCGGTCGTAGCGTTGCCGGCAAGACGGCCAAGGTCTACACCTACGGTGACCCGGCCGATGTGACAATGATGTTCTTGCTCAATGTGCCGCTCCGCGACCTTGATGCGACGCCGATGACTCGCGCCGAGGCGTTTGACATCCACGGCGCCGGTCTGACCGACGGTAACATTAAACTCCCGACGACGTCGACTCTCTATGAACTTGTGCTCGACGGTAGCAACCTGCGCGAGCAGTCGTTTGCCAACCTCAGCGGCCTCCGTTTCCTTAATCTCGGCGGCAACAATTACACGACATTTGACGCCTCGGCCTATCCCAACCTGACAACTCTCATTATCTCTGAAAATAATCTGACTTCGCTCAAGTTTGGAAACAATAGCCGCCTCACTCAACTGAACGCCACTCAAAACCGTTTGTCGACCATAGACCTGACCGGTCTCAGCGGTCTGCGCGAACTTGTCCTTGTCGACAACAATTTTGAGACACTCGACGTCTCGCCTGTAGCCAATCATCTCGCTGTGCTCAGCGTTGAAGGTAACTACCTGACGTTTGCAACGTTGCCACGCTACGAGCAGTTCAACCCGACTGTGTTCAACACCTACTACTATGCCAACCAGAATCCCCTCGTGGCCTCTTGTGCCGAGGGCCGCGTCGACCTCTCGACCGAAGCCTCGGTTAACGGTGTTGAAACCGTCTATCGCTGGTTCCTTGGCGACAAGCAGAGCGATGTCTACTATGACTACTATTATGAAATGTTTATCGGCGAGGAACTCGAGGGACCGGACGTCAGCGCCGACCCCGAGTATACCGTCAAAAACGGTGTCACGATATTCAACTATGTGCCTAAACGCAAGGTAATCTGTGCGATGACCAACGAGGCCTTCCCTAACCTCATTCTCTACACAACGCCAATCTCGGTTGACGTTGCCGGCGTTGAAAATGTCGCTGTCGATGCCCAAGAGTCGACTGTAGATGTCTACACCATCACCGGCATCAAGGTTGCCGAGCGCGTTGACCGCGCAACCGCCACTGCAGGCCTCGCCCCCGGCCTCTACATCGTCGGCAACCAAAAAGTAATGGTAAAATAACATCAACAACAATAACAACATCAACAACAGATAAATGAAAAAAATCGTTTCAACATTTCTGCTCGCCTTGATAACGTGCCTCGGCGTCAACGTCGCGGCCGCCCAAAGCGTTACTACCACGTTCACCGTTGTAAACGGCCCCGGCTACATGATGAACATGTGGAATGTTACCACCGGCAGCCAGATTGAAATCTACACCAATAACCCCACCGAGGTCACGTTCAACGCCGGCGATATAATTTTCATCGGCACCGTGACCAACGTCGACCTCTACAGCCTCGAGGTCGACGGCAAGACCGTCCCGACGTCACTTTGTAACGTCCAGAGCGATTTCTACAACTACTACGGGTATATGCTGACCCCCGATTGCGGTTACTACCCGACCGCTGGCGGTAGCGTCAACATCTATCAAGAAGCCGCCTCTACAACCGAGTGTACCCTTTCGTTCAACTTTGCCAACCCGGGCACCGAGGGCTTCATCAGCCAGATGCGCGTGGGATATGGTGCGATGATGGATGCCGAGGAAATTGCCGAGGTGCTTGCCCGCGGTTCGATGAGCATCGTCGCCGGCACCAACCTTGAGATTTATTTCAATATGGCAGACTATAACGTCAACTCGGCTACTGTCAACGGCACATCGCTGGGCCTCAACAACTCTACCCGCACCTACAACAACGGTAGTGTCGACACCGACCTCGCGTTTAACTTTGACGTTACTCAGACCGGCACCAACACCGTCACTTTCCTCGCTAAAGGTTTCCAAGGTATCGTTGCCCACGACCGCAACGGTGTAGACATTCCCTTGACCGGCGAGACAACTATCGCCCATCTCCCCCGCTCGATGAGTGAGATTACCGTCATGGCCGCCACCGGCTATGAAATTGCCGAGGATGGCGTTACCGTTCAATATCCCGATGCAGTCAAGGCTGAGGTGTTTAACGGTGCCGACTATTTTGACGTTGTCGATGGCATGATTGTCACCGTCAGGCTCAAGGACGAGGAAGAAGAGAACCCCGGTCAAGTGACCTATATCTTTAATTGCTCGGCCGACGTGCTGACATTCACCGGGATGCCGGCCAACCCCACCGTCACATATAACGACGGGCGTTACACCGTCACCGACATACCCGAGACTTCGCTACAGGCTGCCGTCAAGGAGCAATATCAATCGTCCTACGTTATCGCGAGCGTCACTTTTGGCACACAGACACTGTCGTCTGACGGCGTTCGCTTCAACGTTCCCGTGACCCAGATTAATGGCAATGCCGAGTTTACCGTCAACTTCAAGGAAGACACCACGCCGCGCTATGTTACCATCGTTCCGAGCACTGCCGCGTGGCTCTCGCGTGCCTATAACGACAACGTCATGATGACCTCGTTCCCGGCCCAATTTGATGTGACCAATGGTTCGACCCTGACACTCGAAGCCGCCAACTTCAAACAAATCAACTCGATACTGCTCGATGGCGTCAAGATGAACGTCAACCTGCCCGCATCGACCGTGACCATCGACCTTGCCGACGCTGTCGATGGAAGTACCCTCTATATTGACATCACCGACATCCCCGGCGACTACATTTACACATTTGAAGGTCCCGAAGGGCTGTCGATTGTCTATAACGGTCTGGAGGCAACCTACGCTCAGGGTCTCTACACCGTTTCCAACGTCTATCAGTCGACCGCCGACTGGTACTCGGTGCAAATCTCGGTCAAGAGCGAATACCGCAATCAGGTGTTCCTCGTAAACGTCAGCGATGGTAAAAACATTTGGGAGCCTGCCGGTAGCAGTAACATCATCTACATATCCGGTTCTCAACTCCCCAAGACCGACGCATTTTTCACCGTCACCACCCGTGGCCCCAAACCCTCTGAGACCACTCGCACCGTCTATCTGACCATCGACAATCCCGACGTTGTTGCCTACGGTCGCTATCAGGGAATGAGCGGCTATTTTGGCTTTGACGCGCAGGGTGTTGCAACGCTGACTATATCGCCGAGCGAGTATACAATCGAGATTGCCACGACCAAAGCTATTGTGGCTATCGAGACCGACGTTGAGGATACATTCAGAATGCCCGACCTCCCCTCGACCTCTTTTGCCCTTGACCTGACCAACGCCCTTGAGGGTCAGACCATTTCGCTCTACACCGATGACAAAAACAGCGGCGTTGAAGCCATCGACGCCGACGGTATCGGAGCGCAAGAAATCTACAACCTCCACGGCGTTAAAGTAGCCCCCGAACGCCTTGTCCCCGGCATTTACATTGTCGGAGGACGCAAAACCGTCATTCGATAAATCCCTTGCCATAACCGGGCCCTTGGTCGACACTCCCGCCGCCAAGGGCCCGGTTTCTTATCTTTCTTTATCCACATTCAAATTTTTAAGACGTTATCATTTCTTTTTTTGCATTAAATGCTTTTTTTCATTAATTTTGCTCAGAACAACCATTCCTAAAACAATAGACCTAAAATATAGCAACTTGAGCAAGTCTATTGTCTAACACTTTCATTATGTCAGAATATCTTAAAATTGAGAACTTTGGCCCTATTTCAGAGGCCGAACTTATTGACATTAAACCGTTAACACTGTTTATTGGTGAATCGGGAAGTGGCAAGAGCACTATCATGAAGGTGCTTTCATTATTTCGATGGATGTATAAGAGAATCAATCTACGTTCTTTTATAAAACACTCTAAGATTAAAAATACTAAGATTGGTTTCAAGACACTACCTTTATTTAAAGTCTCCGGACTTCTTGAATATCTATTACCCGACTCGGTAATTACTTATAGGAATGGCCCTTATGAGATCATAATGAAGAACAAGCAAACAACAGCAAGATTTGTTGTTGCACGTCAACATCTGAGCCTTGAAAAAATAGTTTTTATCAGTGACAAGCGTTCAATTATTCCCGACCTTCTCGGTAGTGCTGTCGATAGGCATAAAGACAACTATTATCTGCAAGATACATTAGAAAACTTCAGGACAGCTTGTAAACAGACCTCCGAGCTTAATCTAAACTTCTTAGGTGTAAACTTTGCGGTTAGGAAGCAAAAGAATGGGACCCACGCATTTAATATAATTGGCAATGGTATAAACGGCGATTTTAACATCAAACTTTCAAATGCTTCCTCAGGTATACAAACGTCGACCCCTGTAGGTTTAATAACCGACTATTATGCGACAAAATACAATCTTGAAGATTCGTTGAATGGCGCGCTCTTCAGATATTTTGCCGACACTGATAATTTGAAAAGTTTTCGTGCCGGAATGAACGTTGGTGAATTTCCATATCGGCGTGTTCATATTTTTATTGAGGAACCGGAGCTCAGTCTTTACCCTGTCAATCAAATAGAATTAGTCGACTTCCTGATTGAACGTTGTTTCTTGACCCGACATGATTATGATATGACTCTCATGATGGCAACTCATAGTCCTTACATTGTCAATTACATCAATCTGCTTTTTGCGCGCTACGGCAAGCAAAGCGATGCGCTTAACATCTCTGCAGATTCTGTTGACGTTTATCTCGTTGAGAACGGAACTATTATTAATCTTAAGATTAAAGATGATCAAGGAAATCCCTTGATTGATACTACAAGGCTTTCTGACCCTATTACCGACATTTATGACGAGTATGACAGATATAATGGCTGAGCCCACACAGATTGTTGATATCTTAAAAAATCAAGTCGCCAATGCCATAATACATCGCAAAATAGTTTCTTTGGGCGAATTTTGTGGCATTATTGAGGTACCGACACAAGTTATCAACAAACATATCTTTCATATTCATGATTGCAAGGCCGATGGACTTATAGAATGTAGTCAAAACTCGGCTGATCGAGCTGCCACATACAAGAATGGGACACCCGAAGCACCAAACAATCTTCTATTTATCAAATACGAAGAATTTGTAAACCAGTTTAACAAATCTAATAAATGTGATTGGTCAAAAGGATTGAGTCGTGTCGATTTTATTGTTGTTACCAAGGAGTTTCCAAAACATTTTTTAATGCACGAAGTGTCTATCGGTAATATCAATAGCAAGAAGGCTGATGCTAGAAATCAATTTATAAGGACACTCGATTTCTTGCTTAAAGTTCCCGAAATGAAGGAGTGCATTAATCAGTTTGAGATAAAACGTTGTTTAGTTTCAGCGCGTGGTTGTGATGATATTAAACCCACCCCTCGTGGAATGGCTGATGGCTTCGGGCGACCATATAAATTGATTCCCAACCCTTCAGAAGTGAGAATCCCGGTAATCAACAAAGTCGGTTTTACCATTTGGAAAGGCAATATTATAGATGTCGAATAAATTCCGTAAACTTCAACACGCGCCCGCAAGCCCAATTCTGTCATGAAAGATGTTAAGATAACTGCCGCACGAGTAGCCCGATATGACGACCTTATAGCCCTTTACGAGAACCCGCTCGACAATCCCTGTGACGTCGTCGAGGGACAGACGTGGATAAGTCGCGATGCCGAGCGCCCCGAGGGCTTCTGCCCCGAGGCATGGAAAACCTTGCAGCCATTTGTTGAGGAACTCGCCCGTGGCGGCGGCAACTTCTATAACGGCTGGATGAAAAACCCCACCAGCGCCATGCTCAGTTGCAACGACGGCTTCCGCCCCGTCTCCTTCCACCTCATCGCCCTCGATTAACCACCCCGTTTACAACAAATTGCTATATAAGTATTTTCGGGGGATTGGGTTTAGATGGTGGTGAGATACCAGCGGTAGAGGCGGGTGATGCCGGTGTCGATGTCGACTGTGTGGTGCCAGCCAAGGGTGTGGAGACGGCTGACGTCGCAGAGTTTGCGCATTGTACCGTCGGGCTTGGTGCTGTCCCAGCAGATGCGGCCTCGGTAGCCTATGGCATTAGCGATTTTGTCAGCGAGTTGGGCGATGGTGATTTCGATGCCGGTGCCGATGTTGATGTGGCAGTTGCGCGGTTGGGATGAGTCGCCGCGCAGGTCGTCGAACGTGACGTTCTCAAGGATGTGGACCGATGCGTCGGCCATGTCTTCGCTCCAAAGAAATTCGCGCAAAGGGCGTCCCGAGCCCCACAGTTCAAGACGGTCGGGGTAGATGCCATATCGGGCGAGCGTGGCGTTGATTTGCTCGACGGTGGCGTCGCCTCCAATGTTGTCGACGGGGCGCGCGGCGAGGTCGGCACGGATGGCATCATAGTCGCTCTCGGCAAGTGCTCGGGCAAGGTGCATCTTGCGCATCATGCCGGGGAGTACATGGGAGTTGGCAAGGTGGAAATTGTCGCGCGGACCGTAAAGGTTGGTGGGCATAACGGCAATATAGTCAGTGCCATACTGCAAGTTGAAACTTTCACACATTTTCAGTCCGGCAATCTTGGCGATGGCGTATGGCTCGTTGGTGTATTCGAGTGGTGAAGTCAGTAATTCGTCTTCGGTGATAGGCTGACGGGCGTCGCGCGGGTAGATACAGGTGCTTCCGAGGAACAGTAACTTTTTAACGCCGTGGCGGAAACTCTCGCCGATGACGTTTTGCTGTATCTGGAGATTTTGGTAGATGAAATCGGCGCGATAGGTGTTGTTGGCCATGATGCCGCCAACGTGGGCGGCGGCGAGGATGACAACGTCGGGCTGCTCGGCATCAAAGAAGTTGCGGACGGCGACCGGGTCAAGCAAGTCGAGCGCGGCATGAGTGCGTCCAACGAGGTTTGTATAGCCGCGGGCGATGAGATTGTCCCAAATTGCCGAACCGACAAGCCCGCGATGTCCGGCAACATAAATCTTAGAATTTCGGTTCATTGTCGGCGCGGCTGATTAGTTGGACATCGCTGTCAACCATACGGTTGACGAGTGTTTCAAACGATGTTTTGCGAGGATTCCATCCAAGGACTCGACGCGCCTTTGACGGGTCGCCGAGCAGTTGCTCTACCTCGGCGGGGCGGAAGAAACGCGGGTCGACGCTGACGATGACGCGGCCGGTGGCGCGGTCGATGCCTTTCTCGTCGATGCCTTCGCCCTGCCAGTCGAGGTCGATGCCTACGCGCTTGAAGGCGAGTGTGGTGAACTCGCGAACGGTGTGATACTCGCCGGTGGCAATCACAAAGTCATCGGCCTTCTCCTGCTGGAGAATGAGCCACATGCACTCGACATAGTCGGGCGCATAACCCCAATCACGGCGCGCGTTGAGGTTGCCGAGGTATAGGCGATCCTGTAACCCGGCGGCTATGCGAGCGGCCGCCAGGGTTATTTTGCGGGTAACAAATGTCTCACCGCGGCGCTCGCTCTCGTGATTGAACAGGATGCCGTTGGCGGCAAACATGCCGTAACTTTCGCGATAATTTTTGGTAATCCAGTAGGCGTAGAGTTTGGCGACGGCGTATGGCGACCGCGGGTAGAATGGGGTGGTCTCACGCTGAGGCACCTCTTGAACGAGGCCGAAAAGTTCGCTGGTGCTTGCCTGGTAAATCTTGGTTTGATTCTCGCGGCCAAGGATGCGTACGGCCTCGAGGAGGCGCAAGGTGCCGACGGCGTCGGTATCGGCCGTGTACTCGGGCACGTCAAACGATACCTTCACGTGGCTTTGGGCGGCGAGGTTGTAGATTTCGTCGGGCTTGACCTCTTGGATGATGCGGATGAGTGACGACGAGTCGGTCATGTCACCATAGTGGAGATTGATGCGACGACCGCGTTGCATGTCGCGAACCCATTCGTCGAGATACAGGTGCTCGATGCGACCCGTGTTGAAAGACGAACTGCGACGCAATATTCCGTGAACTTCATACCCCTTGGTTAGGAGAAACTCGGCAAGATAGGAGCCGTCTTGGCCCGTGATGCCGGTGATGAGGGCAACTTTGGTTGACATTTATCGGTGTTGAGGTGTTATGGTCTGCTAAAGTAGAGAGAGGCGATGCAAAGTTACAATTATTTCTCGACATTATCTATCAATTCGGGCAAACGGGTTATTTGCTCGATGGTGAACCGGGGTAAAAACTCGGGCGAGAGCGTGTCGATGTCGACGCGATGAATGGCCTCGGCGGGAGGGGTGAGTCTGACCGTTGTCCAGCCACGAGCATTGGCCGCGACAAAGTCTTTAGCGGGATTGTCGCCAATGTACCAGAACTTTCGGCCTGTTACCAAACGCTCGGCTTCAAGGAACGGGATACCGCTGAGTTTGTCGCCACCGGCAGCCTCGCTGATGATGACAAGACGCGACTCTACCCACCGTTCCAACCCGAGGGCGCTAATTTTGGCGCTTTGCGTGCCACGACGGCCGTCGGTTATGACGCCGATAGTTGTCCCGCGGCTTTTAAGGGCGTCGAGAGTCTCGGCAACACCCGGGCGCAAGGAGATGCAGGGGGTGTGGTAGCGGTAAATTTGTAGCATTTCGTCGACCGTGACCGCTTGTTGCATCTTTGCCAGTTGGTCAAAGGCGGCATGCCCGCGGTTCTCGTTTAGAACGTCGAAAGCAATCGAAGCATCGAGAGCGCCGCGGCGGTCGACCTCGGCGGCAATGGCGCGATAGGCGCTCAGCAGATAGTCGACCTCGCTGAACAGCGTGTCGTCGAGGTCCATGAAAACAGCGACTTTTGAGCCGTCCATGCTATTCAAAGTAAGAGGGAGTTACGACGATATGGGCAATGCCGGCAGCCTCGGCTGCTTGAATTCCAACGGGAGAGTCCTCAAATATCAGCGCCTCGGCGGCTGTAACGCCGGCTTGCTCAAGCACCGTCAGATAAATCTCTGGCGACGGCTTCCCGTCTTTTACTTGCTCGCCGGCGATGATAATGTCAAAGGTTGAGCGTGCGCCGATGTGGTCAAGGGCGTTCATTAGATTCTCGACGCGTGCGGTAGAGGCTATGGCAGTCAGTCCGCCGCCGCGATGATGGGCGTCGAGCAGGTTGAGCAACACGCGGTTGACGCGGAAGCGGTCAAAGTAGCGGGGATAGAACTCGGTTTTGAGGTCGCGAATCTGCCGGCGCACGGCATCGTCGTTAATCCCCATTCGCTCCATAAATCGGTCAAATCGCAAGCCAAAACACGAACGGTAGGTGTCGCGGTCGATGCTCATCCCCATCGCCTCAAAAGCGTCGCGGTATCCAAGATAATTGGGCTCAAACGTGTCGACAAGCGTCCCGTCAAAGTCTGATATCAGCAACTTAACTCTGTTCATTGTGGCTGGGATAAGTGTTTAGAAAACTAAGCGAATGTGGACATATTTGAGCGTCAACTGCATTACCATCATCAGGACCATTATCACTTGAGGTGTCAGCACACGGTCAATCGCCGGGGCCGATGCCGGGGCAGTCGTCAGTTGTTTGCGGCCCAATAGTGGCAGGAAAAGAATTACCGGGGCAAGCATCCAGCCAAGATGGGCAATTCGGTCGGTATACGGGATGCGAATCAGGAATAGCCATGCCGTCATTATCAGCAGATAGGTGTTAATCAACGATGTATAGACGGCGTCGTCATATTTGCGACGATAAATGTAATAAATGCCTGCCACGATCGCAATCGCCGAGTAGAGAATGAAATCGAGTCTGAATCCTATGAAATAACTAAGGTCATAGCCTCCGCCGTTCGGGTCTAAATATGCCTCTACTCGGGGGTCAATACTCGGCATCGAAAGAATGAACTTCGTCACAAGCGGGCCAATGAAAAATGACAGGACGGCGACCGCAAGCCAAATATAGCAAAGGATGTCGGTGCGCTTAAAATTGGATCCAATCCAGAACGCGATACACGGCAATAGCAACGAGAAATGTATCATGACAGCGCATATCATCAGCAAGAGTGTCAGCCACCATCGTCGCCGGGGCAACACAAATGCCAATAAAACCAACGCCTCGCCAACGCCTTGTCTCAACGCGCTGACACCGTAACCAAAGAAAAACAGACTACCGGCTACTACCAGAAAAAGGAGAAAAACGTGGTCGGGAGCCATGCGACGACACGCCTCATAATAACACCCCACGTAAATCAACCCCCATATCGCCATAAAAACAACGACCGACCCAATATAGGGTGATACGTGTAGAACTAAGAAACGATATAACGGGTCAAATGTTCCGAGCATGCTAAGTGTCTCTTGCCCTCCATAATCCCTTGTAGAAAAACTGCCGCCATCTATAATCGTCTGTAACTGCCGCGCATAGATGACGCGGTCGCTTGGAATGTCGGTAGGGTAGAAGCCTATAAAAATCCATGTGACAACGGCAAGAAACAATCCCGGTAACAGGCGTTGCCACTTGCCTTTGTTGAAATACTCGGGGGCCACAATACGGTCACGACGGCGCATCGCGGGACAGAGCAAGTATATGATAACTGCCAGATACAGCAAGTGGAAGAACACCTGATAGGCGATGTTCCACACCGGCGCATCTTGCAATCTCAAAAAGTATAGTTCGGCTTGCACGTTATTTCATGGTTTGATAAATATGTGTGCAAAGGTAGCGTATTTTTTTGAATATACCATCCCCCTGCCAAAAAATACCAAAAGCCGCGCAATATAACGGCTCAATAAACTATTCGCTAAAGGGTGTTTTACACCGGCACCACTTGTAGAATCTCTACGCCTAGGGCTTCTTCTATCATGCAGATAGTGTCCAGTGTGAAATTATGTGTGCCACGCATCCATTTGCTAATTTCAGACTCGTTCTTGTGCAACATTGTGGCAAGGTCTTTTTGCTTTAACCCTCTTGCATCAAGGATTGCATGAATCCTATCTACTATCTCAAAAGATAGATTTACCTCCCTCTTAATCAGAGGCGATACCATAGAACGTCTTTTTTCGATAATATTACTTCGTTTCATTTCTGCTAAAATTTAGATTTCCCATCCAGATGAATGCTATAAAAATTAACAGCGTTATGCTCCTCTATTAATTCCAAATAATAATTCTGCGTCATTTTGGAAAATTAACTTATAAATTAACTTTGCAAATATACAAACTTTTTATAAACCACAAAAAATCAATCATTATTTTTTATGGAAAATTGGGAAAGTTGGGGGTGGATGTAATTTTTGGGTATGTTATCACGTTATTAACTAATGTGTAGCCGCGGCGCAAATGTGGCCGGGCTTTTAGAATCTTTGCTTTCAACACAATAATGAAACATATTTTTCTCAAATATATCTGTCTTCTGCTCGTGATGGTCGTATCAATGGTTGCCGTGGCGGCGCCGTCGCGCGTCAAAATCCAGGGCAAGGTGACCGACGAACAAGATCAACCTATTGAGTTTGCGACCGTCAGAATTGGCGGCACTGCTATAGGCACAAGCACGGGGCTCGACGGCACTTATCAACTGTCGACGGCCTACAGCGACACAATCAAAGTCCACGTTGCCTGCATCGGATTCAAGGAGGTGACGCGGACGCTCATCGAGCCACAAGGCGACGTGACGCTAAACGTGCGGCTGATGGACAACAGCAATGTGCTTGGCGAACTCGAAGTTACTGAATATCGCAAGGAAACCTCGACTATGGGCAAAATCTCGATTGACGAACTCAAGCGCCAGCCCGACGTAAGCGGCAACGGTGTTGAGTCGCTCATCACGACCATGGCCGGCGTCAATTCATCAAACGAGATGTCGAGCCAATACTCGGTGCGCGGCGGTACGTTTGACGAAAATTCGGTATATCTCAACGGTGTAGAGGTTTATCGCCCGCAGTTGATTTCGTCGGGCCAACAAGAGGGTCTGTCGATTATCAATCCCGACATGGTCGGTGCAATCGGTTTTTCAACCGGCGGTTTCTCGGCCGAGTATAGCGACAAGATGTCAAGCGTTCTCGACATCACCTATCGCCAGCCCGAGGCTTTCGAGGGCTCGGTGTCGGCATCGCTGATGGGCGGAAGCATCGCTCTCGGTCAGTCGTCAAAAAAGTTTTCTCAACTCCACGGCGTGCGCTACAAGAGCAACAGTTCGCTGTTGAGTTCGATGGAGACCCGCGGCGAGTATGACCCCAATTTCTTTGATTATCAGACAAATCTGATTTTCTCGCCATCGTCGCGTTTCAAGGTGTCGTTCCTTGGCAACATCGCCATCAACAACTATAAGTTCACGCCTCAGGACCGCACGACCAACTTCGGCACGTCGACCGACGCCAAGCAGTTTAAGGTCTATTTTGACGGACATGAGAAAGATAAGTTTGAGACCTATTTCGGTGCACTTTCACTGCAATATTTCCCGTCCAAGTCGACCGTGTTCACCCTCCTCGGTTCGGGTTATCTGACCAACGAACTTGTCAGTTATGACATCTCGGGCGAGTATTGGCTTGACCAGGCAGGCACCGGCGAGGTTGGCGGCGAACTCGGGGTGGGGCGCTATATGGAACATGCGCGCAACCGACTGAAAGCGAGCGTGATGCAACTTGCACTTCGCGGAACTACCGGCGTCAACGGCCACTCGATTGCCTACGGGCTCTCGATAGCCGGCGAGAAGATTATGGACCGCACGAGCGAGTGGGAGAAGCGCGACTCGGCCGGTTATTCCCTCCCCCATGACCCCAACCTTGTAAAAGTCATCTACAGCCTCAGTTCCCACCACGACGTGTCGTCGACGCGCCTGTCGATGTTTGCCATGGATACCTATAAGTTGCAGACCGGGCTCGGCTACCTGTCAATCAACGGCGGCCTCAGACTGAGTTATTGGAGTTTCAACAAAGAATGGTTGCTGTCGCCGCGCATCAGCCTCGGCCTCGTGCCCGACCAAAACCCGCGCTGGACTTTCCGCTTTGCAACCGGCTTATATTATCAATCGCCATTTTATAAGGAGTATCGAATGCCGGTTGTCGACGTTGACGGCAATACAAACATCGTTCTAAACACCAATATCAAATCCCAGCGGTCGTTGCAGTTCATCGCCGGAAGCGACTATACGTTCCGCGCCCTCAATCGCCCGTTCAAACTGACCGCCGAGGCCTACTACAAAGCGCTGTCAAACATTATTCCCTATGAAATCGACAACCTAAAACTCGTCTACTCAGGCCTTAACGAAACCAACGGGTTTGCGGCCGGACTTGATTTCAAACTCTACGGGCAATTTGTCCCGGGGAGCGACAGTTGGATAAGTTTCTCGTTGATGAAGACCCAAGAAACACTCAACGGCGTCAAGGTCCCGCGACCAAGCGACCAACGCTACAGTTTCGCGCTCTATTTTACCGACTATTTCCCCAAATGGCCCAAACTTAAATTCAGTCTGCGCGGCATTTTCTCTGACGGCCTCCCCGTGACTGCACCACGCTCGTCGCGCGACAAAGGCTATTTCCGAACTCCCGCCTACAAGCGTGTCGACATCGGTCTCAGTTATGCGCTCCTCTCGCCGCTCGAACAGGGCGCAACCCGCCGCGGCTTCCTGCGTCACATCAAAAGCGCATGGATTGGGCTCGACTGCTTTAACCTGCTTGACATCTCCAACGTCTCCAGTTACTACTGGGTAACCGACGTCAACGAGATACAATATGCCGTCCCCAACTACCTCACCCGCCGCCAACTGAACGTCCGCCTCTCCGTCGAGTTCTAAAAATTTTCTGTGTAATACTTTGTGTTAATTAAAATTATGACTTATCCCAAAAACATTCGAGAAGAGGAATTGAAAAACCTGATCGCAAAGGATTGGTTCTCTGCTTATGACACTACTCATATATTAGGAGATATTGATTTTTCAGTCGCACGTCAGTAATTCTCTATTTCCATATTTCTCACAGTGAAATCTCGTCCCTCCGGGACGATTTTTTAGAGGGGACAGCTACCCCGCACTGCGCGCTTCGCGCTTGTACGGGGTTAATGAAATTATCATCGCTCCGCGATGCCCGGCAACGTTCATACATTGACTCTACTGATATAGAGAAAGCCGTAGCTCCGCGCCCAAGATGAAGGTCGAGGGCGGTTAGCGGTCAATGAAGCGCTTGGTTAGGTCGGCGTAGTGGTCGATGCGACGGTCGCGGAGGAAAGGCCACCAGCGGCGCACGAGCTCGCTACGGCGCATATCGATGTCGATGATGGCGGTTTCCTCGTCGGTGTCGCCGGCACGGTAGAGCAGTTCGCCCTGCGGCCCGGCAACAAAACTTGAACCCCAGAATTGGATACCACCGGTTGCGCCGCTCGGGTCGGGCTCGTGGCCCACGCGGTTGACGGTGACGACGGGTAGCCCGTTGGCAACGGCGTGGCCGCGCTGAACCGTGGTCCAGGCCTCGCGTTGGCGTGCCTGCTCCTCGGGGGTGTCGGTGGATTCCCAGCCGATGGCGGTAGGGTAGATGAGTATCTCGGCGCCGGCGAGAGCCATAAGACGCGCGGCCTCGGGATACCACTGGTCCCAGCACACGAGCACGCCAAGGCGCCCGACCGACGTGTCGATGGGCTTGAACCCAAGGTCGCCGGGGGTGAAATAGAATTTTTCGTAATATGCCGGGTCGTCGGGGATGTGCATTTTGCGATAACGCCCGGCCTCGCTGCCGTCGGTGTCAAAAACGATGGCGGTGTTGTGATACAGTCCGGCGGCGCGTCGCTCGAAAAGCGATGTCACCAAGACTACACCGGTCTCGCGAGCAAGCGCCGAGTAAAACTCTGTTGCCTCGCCGTCGAGGTCTACGGCAAGGTCAAAAAGGTCTGTATTCTCGGTTTGACAGAAATATAGCGAGTCGTGAAGTTCTTGGTTTACAATTAGTTGAGCTCCATCGGCGGCAAGGAGTCGCACTTTCTCGGCGATGCGCGAGCGGTTGTCGGCCGCCGAGTCGCTGTTGCGTTGCTGGATGATTCCGGTTTTCAATATGGGACGATTCATAATGTGATAGTGTCGGGGTAAAGTTGCATTGTTGCACAGTGGAGCGAGCCGTGCTGCTTTATAAGCGGCACGCAGTCGACTGTCAGCAACTCGTGGTTTGGGAAAGAAATTTTCAGCATACGGGCCGCCAGCGTGTCCTTGTCGGGCTGGCGGTAGGTGGGCATGATGAGCGTACGGTCGTCAACGAGATAGTTGGTGTAGGTTGCCGGCAAGCGGTTCCCCTCGTCGTCAAAAATGGGGTCGGGGAGGGGTAGTTCGACGAGATTGTAGGGGAGGCCGTCGCGAGTGCGCAGGCCGCGCAGTTGGTCGGCCATACATTGGAGGTCGGCAAAGTGCTCGTCATTGGCGTCTTGGCAGCCGGTATAGATGATGGTATTGTCGGGCGCGAGGCGCGCGAGGGTATCGATATGGGAGTCGGTATCGTCACCGGCAAGGGAGCCGTTGTCGAGCCACAGGATGTGGTTCAGCCCGAAGCAGTCTTTGAGATAGCGCTCGAGCTGGATGCGCGACATCGTGTTGTTTCGGTTGGGCGCCATCAGGCAGTGGGAAGTGGTCAAGAGCGTGCCGCGGCCGTCGCTTTCAACCGAGCCACCCTCGAGCACAAAGTCGAGGCGGTTCTCTACCGGCACTGCAAGCAAGCCGGCATCTCGCAACCGCTCGGTCACACGGTTGTCGTGGCACGCGGCAAACTTGAGCCCCCAGCCGTTGAACTGGAAGTTGCACAGGCGCGGTCGCCCGCAGTCGGTGACGGTCAGCGGGCCGTAGTCACGCGTCCAAGTGTCGTTGGTCGGCACCTCGACGATAATCAACCGCTCGGGGTCAATATGCTTCAGTCGCTCGCGCGGCACCTCGGCGTCGGGAGCCAGCAGAATGACACGGCTGTTGATGGTAATTGTCTCGATGATAGAGATATAGCACTCAGTGATTTCGTCAAGCATGTAAGCCCAGTCGGTATCTTTGTGGGGCCACGCCAGTAGCACGGCCGTGTGCCGCTCCCACTCGGCGGGGAAGCGCCGCTCGAGGCGTCGTTTATTCTGCGTCATAGTCGTTCAATGTGTCCCAAATTGAGTCTCGCGACTCCATGTATTCATCGCAGTAGTCCAAAAAGCCATTTTTCTCACTACTGCCAACCTCGTGACACCATTGCCGATACATCTGCTTAATGTCAGCGTCCTCGTTGATAAGTTTTTTGAACTCAAAGTCGGCCACGTCGATACTGTCGGCTTGGTGGAGGATATGATTAAAAATGTCAATGATGTTGTCCATTTAATCCAATCAGAGTGTTAGAGAGATTAATAATAAAGTCGCGCGATAGTCAACATCGCCCGCCAAATTGTTATTAATTGCGTCGGCCAAAAGTAATAAATAAATTTCTATCAGCAAAATAATTATAATTTTTTAGCAATTTGCATGGATGGGAGGTTTTTTTCTAATTCTAAAGTGGTCGAATTTGACCACTTTAGAATGTCGGCAAGGTTACCATCTTTTGTGTTAAGTGCTACTGAATGGATTGACAAAACTTAATCAGATAGCTATTCATCAAATGGATATTTTAGAGAATGGCGACAACAACCGCAAATTACTCAAATGAAAAAATTTAAATAAACAAGCCGTGGTTACTTATCAAGGGAACTTGGTTTGGGATTGTAATTATTTTAAATCAGTGATCTTGAGAAATCTGAAGTAAACAACTCGGTCATAGAGACGGGGATATACCGTCTTAATTGCTTTCCCAATAATTATAAAGAATAGCAAATAAGACGGGAGAGTATAAAAATATGCAATGATTGGGAAATCAAAATCTTGTGAAGATATTATTAGCCAAAGATAAATAGTCAAAAATTCACTAATCGTGCTAAACCAATAGATTTCTCGTTTAGATATTCTTTGTATATCAATGATTCCTGTGACGGCACAAAATAACATTGTCGCATTATCAATTAGACTTAGGGGAATCAACAAATATAGAACGAACAAGATATAAAATCCCGGACCTGCGCCAAAAACAAAAATTATCAAAGACAGCAATGTCGTGACAATTGTCAAAGCAATTGTCATTCTTTTTATTAACAAAAGATATAGCCTTACCATGCGCTTCATCTTGTTTTATTCAATGCAACGTTTGTAACACGTTTTATTTGCTTGTTATCGGATTTGCTTTGAGAACAAACTTTGGTTTTGCAAATATATGAAATTTCCGGGAGTTTACTAATGGGGAATCGGTTTTGCAGTAAAAACGGTGCATAAATGTTTAGCGAGAATGTGTCTTACTAATAGTGGTGGAGCAATTTGCAAGGGTGGGAGGTTTTTGTTACTTTTGCGGTATGAATACACCAAAAAAGAAGAAAGCGGCCTCGGGGAAGCGAGGCAAGAATGAAGGGACTGTGGGCCAATTTGTTGCGCGCCACAGTCTGGCGATTATCATTGTGGCGTCGGTAGCGGTGGCGCTTGTTGTGGCGGCGTCGCTATTTACCATGCCAACCTATAGCGGCGAGTCGACAACTGTTAGGATTCCGCGCGAAAGCAGCACTGCCGCTGTGAAGGATAGCCTCAAGACGAGCCTAGGCTCGTCGATGGGCAACCGTGTCTATATCCTTTGGCGTCTTCAGGGGGGCAACGTCAATCGCTCTCGCGGATATTATGAGATAGTGCCGGGGACAAGCGCAGGCAAGATTAGCCGACGCATCGTTACGGGTAGTCAATCACCTGTAAAAGTGCAGTTTAACGCAACACGAGGCATGGAACGCCTCGCCCGAACGATTACTCGCAATCTCGACATGACTCCCGGCGAGTTCCTTGAAGCGTGTGAGAAAGTGTTACCCGACAGTGGCTTTACCGTCGCTGAGTTTCAGGCAGCTTTTATCCCTGATACCTACGAATTTTACGCGACCATCGAACCCGAATCGCTTGTCAAGCGACTGCTTGAATATCGCAATAAGTTCTGGACCGAAGACCGCCGCAAACTTGCGGCTCAGCTTGGGATGACCCCCGAGCAGGTTGCGACGCTCGCGTCGATAGTCGAGGAGGAGACCGCCAAGCCCGACGAGCGTCCTATCGTGGCAAGCCTCTATCTTAATCGCCTGTATAACGGAATCAAACTACAGGCAGACCCTACGGTGAAATATGCCATGGGCGACGAGTCGATTCGCCGCATCACCCACGACATGCTTTTTATCGATTCCCCCTATAACACCTATCTCTATCGCGGTTTGCCCCCGGGGCCTATCCGTGTTCCCGAACGCTCGACGCTCGACGATGTCCTCCAGGCCCCGGTGACCGACTATCTTTACATGTGTGCCCGCGAGGACTTCTCGGGCTACCACAATTTCACCCATTCCTACAGTATACATTGCCAGAACGCGGCTCGCTATCGTGCCGAGCTCGACAAGCGCGGGATAAAGTGAACATTGGCCGCGGTTTGGACGTTGTTGAGATATATCAATTGAAGTTTCGTAAACTCAACTTCAAGTTTAAACTTTAAACTTCAACTTTGAGCGAAGCGAGAAGTTGAATAATTACCCAACGACGTTCTAAACTATTTTAGGCTATGAAAAAGATTGTCACTCTGGCGTTTCTCGGCGCACTAATGGCCTCGTGCTCGCCCTACACGCTTGTCAACTCTCAGGTTTATAACGATGCCGATCTGGCCGACTACTCGACGTTTCGCATCGTCACGCCCGACGATGGTCATCTTCCCCCCGGAATGCAGATGGTGACCTACTATAATATCGCGGCCGCAATCCGCGAGCAGATGGTTGAACGCGGCTATCGCGAGGACCCCAACTCGCCGTTGCTTGTCAACATCGGTCTGACGGTCAAGAAAGAAATCGACACGGCACCGCTCGCCTCGGCATTGCCGATGACGCCTCCGCCGCCTGCGCCAATGCCTCCGGCCGGCCCCGTTCCGCCCCGCGGCCCGGTGTTCAACGGCGTTTATCCCTACTTTATGTATCCTCGCGCCTACTATTGGCCCGGATATTACTCTAACGCTCAGGTTATTACCGGCATATATCGCGAGGGCGTGCTGACAATGGATATGGTCAACATTGCCGACAAAATTCCTCTCTATTCGGCATCGGTTGCCACCATCATGGACCCCGGCGACACTAATTTCCGCAATCTCCAAGGCATAGCCGAGGCCGTCCAGACTCTCTTCTCCAAATTTCCCGTGAAAATTCAAGTACCCTATAAGCAATGAATCTCTATAAGGCATTGAGTCTCATTCTGATGCATGTTGCCTGGGGCGTAGGGCTGGCACAGACCCAGTGGAAGCCCGATGTCCTTGGCAACGACTTTGAGATGCTGACCGTCAAACAGCCGGCCGACGACCTTGGCGCCGCGACGTCGACAGTAATCCGCTACCGCGTGTCGCAGGCGCGCCAAATGAAGCGCGGCGTCCTCTACATCCATGGCTTTAACGACTATTTTTTTCAAGCCGAGATGGCGCGTGAATTTGTGGACCACGGCTATCAGTTTTATGCCGTCGACCTGCGGCGCTATGGGCGCTCGATGACCTCGACCGAGCACCGTTTTGACGTGCGCTCGCTGCGCGACTATTTCCCGGATATTGACTCGGCTCTCGTCGAGATGGAACGTGCCGGCATCGATGATATCACCCTGATGGGGCACTCGACAGGCGGATTGATTGCCGCCTATTATGAGTCACAGGTTCATCCCGCCGTGGTTAAAAACTTGATACTCAACTCGCCGTTCCTTGACTGGAACCTCGGCAGCAAGGAGTGGCTCATCCCGGTTGTGTCGCTGTGGGGCAAATGGTTCCCCGGAACAACCATCTCCCAGGGAGCCTCGACGGCCTATTCAGAGAGCCTGCTGAGCAGTGCCCACGGCGAATGGACCTACAACACAGGCTGGAAACTGACCCAATCGCCCGACGTGACAGCCGGATGGATACGTGCTATCACGCTTGCCCAGAAAAGCCTTCGCGACGGCCGGGCAAATATCCAAATACCGATACTGCTGATGCACTCGGCGCAGTCAATCTCGGGCGGCGAGTGGACTCCGGACCACAATCGTGCCGACGGCGTGCTCGACGTGGCCGACATCCGCAAGTATGGCCTTGAACTCGGTCCGCGCGTAACCAGCGTTCGCGTCAACGGGGGCCTCCACGACCTGATGCTCTCGGCTCCGGCGGTGCGCAACGCCGTTTACGACTACATCTTCAATTGGCTCAACCGCGTCGAGCCGAGGGTGGCATAGAGTCTAGTCTATCCGCTTTTATACATCGAGGGCGAGCCGTGGCTGTTTCCATGGCTCGCCCTCGCTATAGGGTTGTATCGGGGGATTGTCAGCGCTCGATGGCGTCCTTGATTGAGCGGACGATGTGGGCAACGTGCTCGTCGGTGACGTAAGGTCCGGCGGGGAGGCAGATGCCGGTCTTGAAAAGGAGGTCGCTGACGCCGTTGATATATGCCGGGTTGGAGGCATAGACCGGCTGGCGGTGCATCGGTTTCCAAAGGGGGCGCGACTCGATGCCGGCAGCGTCGAGCGCCATGCGAAGGGCCTCGACGTTATCGTTGGGCTGGCAGTCGGTCGTAGCCGTTGCAACCTGATGGGTGACGCCGGCGGCGCCGCCAACTGCGCCGGTGATTACCTGCTTATAGGCGCGCTCCTGGCCCTTGATGCGCAGCGCCGGGTCGAGCGTGGCCGTACAGAGCCAGTAGTTAGAGTCATAGTCAGGCCCGGGGTTGACGTGCATCGTGATACCCTCGACATCGGCCAGCAGGCGGCAGTAGAGTTCCTGGACGTGGCGATGGTGGGCGATGTGCTCGTCGACGATTGTCATCTGGCCGCGGCCTATGCCGGCACAGATGTTGCTCATGCGGTAGTTGTAGCCAATCTCCTCATGCTGATAGTAGGGGTAACTCTCGCGCGCCTGAGTGGCATACCACAGCACGCGGCGCGCCTCCTTCTCGTCGGGGCAAATCAAAGCGCCGCCGCCCGAGGTCGTTATCATCTTGTTGCCGTTGAACGACAGCACGCCATAGCGGCCAAACGTACCCAGCACCTGCCCCTTGAAGCGCGAGCCAAAGCCCTCGGCGGCATCCTCGATGACCGGGATGCCATAGCGGTCGGCAACCTCCATGATGGCCGTCGCGTCGTATGGCATGCCATACAACGCCACCGGGATAATTGCCGCCGGGCGGCGTCCCGTCTTCGCCTCACGGTCGCGGATAGCCTCCTCGAGCAGCGCCGGGTCCATGTTCCACGACCGCGGCTCAGAGTCGACAAACACCGGCGTCGCGCCGAGGTAGGTCACCGGGTGGGACGACGCGCAAAACGTGAACGACTGCACAATCACCTCGTCGCCCGCCTTCACCCCGGCCGCAATCAACCCCAAATGCACCGCCGCCGTTCCCGCGCTGAGCGCCACTACGCGCTTGTGGAGCGGCTCGGCGGCGTCGCGACGGTTGACAAATGCCTCAAGGTCAGCCTCAAAACCATTAACGTTGGGTCCCAAAGGCACGACCCAGTTATCGCGGAATGCTTGCTCGATAAACGCCATTTCTCGCCCGCTCATGTGGGCGAGACAGAGCAAAATTCTCTCTTGTTTCATGCTTTATATGCTTGATTTACAGAACTATCAATTATTTGATATATAATATCTCCTATCTACTCAAAGTCTTCGGTAATGACTGACCCGGGTGGAATGACCCGCCAGCAACCAATCTTTACACCTGAGGTTACAACTGAGCCGGCACCAATCCACGTTCCTTCGCCAATCTTGACACCTCCACCCAAGGCGACACCTTGGGCAACATGGACAAAATCGCCAATCTCACAATCATGGTCAATCATAGCACCAATGTTGACGATACAATGACACCCAACAGTCGCATCAGTCTGGATAACAGCACCTTGCAGAACCACACTACCTTCGCCCATCTTGGCCGAAGGTGCAACAATGGCCCCCGGTGCAACAATCGCCTGATATTCAACACAATACCGCTCAGCGACCTCCTTGCGCACTTTGTTAGCGCCAATCGCTACCACAAGCGGCCCGGTGACACTTGCGCATGACGATTCGACAGCCGTATGCTCAGTGTGGTCGACACAGGCCGTCGGCCTGACAACCGGGTGCCCTTTGAGCGTCTCGACGCGGGGGGCGTCGTCATAAAAGCACCCGACTTCGCGACCCGTTGCCTCCACAATATCGGCAACTACACGAGCATGCCCTCCCGCTCCAAAAACATTCACCTTTGCCATTATATTTCAGAGAAGCGAGAATTTATCATTTACAAGTTTATCTTTGGGGACAATGACAACGTCGTCATACATTAACATCAGCACGTCATCATCATAATTGCCGAGATTAACCTCATTAACAATGCCATTAATATTATTGACAATTAGTTGGAAAAAATCCACTCCTGCGCCATAGGCATGGAGATAGGCACCCCCAAATCGAGGATTAATCTCAGAAAGATAATATTCTCCATCCTTAATGAAGAAATCCATATCAAGAGGACCGTTAAACTCAAAAACTGAGCATATTTCCTCTATAAATTTAAACAACTTCGGGTCTTTAAACGAGATCGTTTTACTGGCTCCACCAATGCGAGTTTCAATCTTACGTTTAGAGAATGCAGCTACAGCTTTATGAGAGATTGTATCAACATAAACATCTGCATCACAATCACCTCCTGTCATTAGCTCCTGAATGATATAATCGTGTTCTCCAGAATTCCAATCTATCGTTGCTTGTTCGAGAGTGTGAACTTTATGTGCACCAATGCTGGCACTTCCACAGATGGGTTTCATGAAAATGGGGAACGAAATTCTTCTTTCTTCAAGTGCTTCTATGAACTCGTCCCAATCGTGAAAAGTTAGAGGGGTTCTGATACCTTTCTCGGTAAGATATTTGTAAAGTTCAAATTTGTTGAAGCAATAGATTGCGCTTTTGGGAGCGGGACATAAAGGTATAACACCGAGTTCCTTGAATCGGTCTGAGTTTTTTGCAAGAAGTTCGATTTCAGGATCTATAAGTGTAGTAATAGCTTTAATGTCATTCTCCTTGCATATATTAAGGATAATATCGAAGTATTTGGGATCGGTAATGCGAGGAACCACATGCTGCCGGTCGCAAAATTGAAGCGCAGGCGCCGTAGATTGATTATCAGTGCCGACAATCAATCCTGTTTTACCAATCGTTTCCTTAGCATTTTGTAGTAGACGCCCTCGACGTCCTACACTACAGAATAACAGATTGTTCATTACTGTTGATTGTATATTCTTGGTTATGAATCTTAGCTATCAAAATTAATTATATCTGAAGCATTTAGTTCTCGTCGTACCACTTTTTTATCTCTTTCACGCGAAATAGAATATACTCGCGGCCATAAACGGATAAATAGGGGTGATAATGTTAGTGTATAGGCGCCTACATTATTGTAGAGAATACGGTCTCCTATATTGATTAGCGGGCTATCAACGAGCGTAAATAATCGGTCATATTCGAGGCATGAGCATCCACCTATGACTTGAAAAGGTTCAATAGGACGATTCCCTTCCTTATAAAGAATTTCTTTCAGATAATTGGTTTTGCGAAAAAAAGGATCAATGTCATTTCGTGAACCATCGGTTGTCACAAATCGAGTTTTAGAATCAACACGCTTGACGTCAATTACCTCCGAAAGAAATTTAAACGAGCTGGCAGTAAGTGCGTTACCTGGCTCAATGATAATTTGCAATTGATCAAGTCCATTCCGATGAAGTGCCTGATTGAATGCCTCGGCATAGTCTCTGAATGTTGGTTTGTTGTGAAATATGCCGAAATATCCTCCACCTACATCGAGATAGTCGAGTTTTAAATCATATTTTTTTATGACCTGAGCCGCATACTCTATAGATCGCTCATAAAAACGAGGTGAACGAGAATGAGTGGTCCTATGGATATGCAGGCCGGCTAGATGTACTTTAGGATTTGATGATATCAACTTTACTGCATCGCAAAATTCATCTGTTTCATCAGAGAACCCAAATCGACTATTATCATCATCTCCATCAGCATCTTCCGGTGACACATGAGATATGTTGATATTAAGCCGAAGTCCAATTTTATAGACCTGACCATCGGGTAGTTCATCCAACCATTTTAATTCGCGTTTAGTTTCAATGTTTACAATAGCCCCTTGAGAAACAGCCTCGATAAAAGTTTCATAGGATTTCATGGGGCCGTTATAAATAATTTTTTGTGGATTAAAACCACAAAGAGTAGCGAGTTGATATTCATCGCGACTCACAACCTCTGCCATACATCCAAAATCACGCGCCTTGCGCAAAGCATAGGGCAGTGAGCAGGTCTTTACAGAATAACCTATTATATAATCAAACGATCTTGATTTCAGAGCGGCTTGAAACTCTCTGATACCTCGTTGAAATTCTGTTTCGTCAAACAGAAAACATGGCGTTTTCAAATCGCTATAATCAGATATTTTAGTTTTGCCCATTGAAAGGTTCAGTAGTGAATTTTGATGAGTTGGAATTGTCGATATCTTTATGTCGAATGACATTTTTTAAAGTCGTTAATACAACTTCACAATCTGTCTTAAAAGAAATATTATCAACATACCAAACGTCAAGTTTAAATTTCTCGGTCCACGACAGATTATTGCGTCCGTGGCATTGAGCCCAGCCCGATATGCCGGGACGTACGTCATGCCGTCTCATTTGTTCTGCACTATAGAGAGGGAGGTATTGCATTAATAAAGGCCGCGGCCCGATTAATGACATATCTCCTTTCAATACATTCCACAATTGCGGAAGTTCATCAAGTGATGAGTTGCGCACAAATGCACCAAACGGAGTTATGCGTTGTTTATCAGGTAACAATTTACCATCGGGACCCTTACGTTCGTTCATTGTTTTAAATTTAACAATCTTAAAAGGCTTGCCTTTATATCCTGGACGTTCCTGCAGAAAAAAAACGCCTGCCCCTTCGTTGAAAAAATGAAGCAAAATGGCTACTGTCACAAGTATAGGACTGAATATAATCAAAACTCCAAGACTTGCAGAGATATCAATTGTGCGTTTAAAGAATCGTTGGTACATAGAAAGATGAATATCTCTAAATGAACTTTTTTATAGTAGGATAGGATTTTCCATCTCCAATAAATTCATATAATTCATAGTCAGGGTTATGGTTTCCCTCAATTAAAGCGATTCCATCATTTGTGATGGCAACATCCCATCCAATGAGACGGAGACCCGGCAGTCTTTCTGCTGCTTTTATTATCTCGTTTAATAGAATATTCCAATTAGGTATTTTATAACCGAGCATAACAATGTCAGTGAATGGGTGAACAATGTGGCATCCGCCATCATGAGATTTGCCTTTACCGGTGACTATTCCACTTTCAACATCGACGGGGTAAATTGCGCCACCCGAACAATAATTATCAACAACAGTATCACCAACACCGGCTCTTAGAACACAACTAATCACGTGCCCTTTGCCGTTGTGGTCGAGAATAGTGTGCACTCTAATTGTGTTGACCGAAGTGTTCCCAAAAATCATGTCAGGGTGCTGTTTAAGAATTTCCTCAATCATCAATTGTTGGTTGGCTAACTTCTGACTAGTTTCATCAATGTCATCAATATCAGATGCTGAAATCTTATAAATGCCATGACCCTCCATTGCGTCAAACGGTTTAATAATTACGTTTCCATGACGAAGGATAAATTCAGCAATTTGTTTTGGTGATGATTCAGAGGACAACAGCCATTCTCTGTGAATATAATCATCAAAATATTTGTTAAAATGTGATTTATCGGCTAATATATGTATCTCCTCATCCTTATTTAACGAATTCATTACATTGACAAACTTTCTGTAAGTCAGAATGTCTTTTCGATCGTTAGTTGTCTTGTTCCAGAACTGTCCGTTGAAATATTGTCGTGGAAGGCATCCATAGCGCAGAAAACACCAGAAAAACTCTATGTAAAGACTTATTGCCGATCTATTAGATTTCATTGAAAGGGCTTTTACCCCCCCCATACACTAACCAATTGATTTACAATATTTTTCATTCAGATGATTGCTATTTTATTTGATTATTATTTATCAATACGACCGCGAGCCGGGGCATAGTCTTCATTGTTGACGTCATCATCATCCTTTGGCTCATAATCTTTCATAACACCCCAAAGGCCGGCCATGGGCTCGGTCTCCATTTCGTGTTTGAAATCTCGGAGTTGGTCAAGGTAGGAATACTTGGGCCTCCACTTGAGATCGCGGAATGTTTTTTCCATGCTGAAAGCGTTCTCAAGAGGGTCGGGCTTTTCAGGACAATAGATTATCGGCGAGGGATTCTCTTTGGGCGAGAATACTTCAACAATACCTTTTATTTGATCCTCAAGGGATACTTGCCATCCATTTCCCACATTGTAGCATCCACCGGGAAGGTCTGAATCAACACAATTGCGAACCAATCTGACAAAGTCTTTAATATAGACCATCTCTTTGGCCTTCTTGCAATCGCCCCAGATCTCAATGGGCAGCGACTTTGAAGCGCGGTCCATCAACATGCGGAATGGCATCATGCGACGCTTGAAGTTACAATAATGCCACGCATTGGGATGATATTGATAGATTGTGAAAAATCTCAGCGCAAAAAACGCGATTCCATATTCAGCCTGATAATGTTCCATTAGGTCGACTGCGGCATTTTTAGCGATAGTGTAGATTGCATGATCGCCTGTCAAAGGGAAATGGCGCGGAGCATCATCGGGGATGACTGAACCATTGTTGTGATATTTGGCCATATCGCTCGGTGTCTGAGGGAAGACAATCTTCTTGCAACCGACCTTTCTCATCCAATTCAACACATTGAGAGTGCCAATAGTGATGGACTCAATAAGGTCAACGGGATCAAATTCATATCGGCTTGGAAGAGCCCCGGCAAAATGACACACCGCATCAATTCCTTCAGCGGGTAAAACGTCAAAAGCATCGGGACGACGGATGTCTACCGAGAAATATTGCATGCCATGATCGGCAAAGAAGCCCTTGTCATCCTTGCGTCCTCCAACAGCGATGACATCATAACCCTCATTCTTGAGATGCATTGCAATATAGGCACCAAGATTGCCGGTAGCACCAAAAACGACAACTCGTTTCATATATATTTATTTAGAATTGAATTATAGAAACTCTTTATAACACAGTAGTGTCGGCCAAAGGCACGGCAAGCACCACGAGCGCGCATCCGCTCGCCACTATGTCAATCGCCCTCTTGAAAAACCGTCGATACATTATTTCTCTTTGTTTAAAATTGAATTGTAGAAGTCTTTGAGACAACGCTAGCATAATTAAAAGAAATACTAACATTACATTATATAACGTTAATCGACATCATAGTTCTATTAATTGCCATTCTTTGTTTTCTAAAGAGAATTTGTTAATAGATGTAAAATGGAAATCTTTTAATAACTTCTGAAAGTTATTAAAAGAATTTCCTCGTCCGACATTTGATTTGAAATGTCGTGATATTCTTTTTATGAGAGTGCCGGTTTCTTTGAAATAATCTTCATATTCTTGACGAGTCATCAATTTATGAGTATCATTTTTTAAGAAATCTTCGATGTGGAAATAACAGATAGAGTGCTCTGACCTCTTTATACAGTTCTTAACAAAGCTATATGGAAGAAGTCTAAAATAACCGCCACCAGAAAATGGGATATTTTTATTGACAATAGGAATTTTATATAGAGGTATTGGAAATTCGTTTAATGTAATACCGTTATATTTAATTTTGCAAGGAGTATCAGAAGGGAAACCACGGTATCCGCCAAAGTCGCGGGTGGTTGGAAAGATAGAAGCATCATTTACAATTCCATTCTCGGCAAGAATTTCAAAAGCCCATTTATTAGCTTCTGTTATAGAGAATGCAGGAGCTCTGAAACTTAGGATCTTTTGTCCCGAGATGTCTTGTAATGCATTAATTGCTCGATAAGTGTCTTCGCGGAATTGTTTGATATTTAATTTATTCACCCAATCGTGAGCATTAGAATGACTACCTATTTCATGCCCTTTGGAAGCTATTAGTTTAATTATATGAGGAAATTCTTCGGCAATTTTACCAAGACAGAAAAAGGTAGCTGTCAATTTATTTTCGTCTAAACTTTCCAAGATATTATTTAAAATCTTCTCATATTTAGCATACATGTGAGATCGACCTCCATGTTGCACTTTCTCTATATACCATTCCTCGATGTCAAAAGATATTATATTCATTGGTCGTGACGTTTTTCAATATATTTTACTACTTTGGCCGGTTGTCCTAATGCGATAGACCAAGCCGGTATTGGCTTGGTCACTATAGATCCGGCTCCAATAATTGCGCCTTCTCCAATCTCAGCACCCGGCATTACAATAGTTCCAGTTCCTACCGAACATCCTTTACCAATGTGAATGGGTAATTTCTTATAGGGAAGTTTAGCGTAGTCATCTCCTTGGCGATAGTCAGAAAGTTCCCTCTTGTGACAAAGCAAAACGCACCTCGCATCAACGTGGGCATGCTCCTCTATTGTAATTAAATCTGCGTGACCAGAATCTATCCAAACTTGAGAACCGATGAATACATCTTTGCCGACCTTGCATCCGATTGTTCGCAATATGGCAGGACGGAGCTTTCTTGGCGCAATCGGGGAAAGAAGCCATGAGTCCATGAAAAACTTTAATAAGAAACCGTCACGATAGGTTTTAACGACACGACATAGAATGTCCCAAAATGAAATTTGTACATATTCATCCTCGGGATAATTAAACCCAAGACGTTTCAGAAAGCGATATGATAAACTTGTGGAAGACATAATTACAAGAGTGATTTATAGAAATCTAACCATGCATCGGTCACCACATCACTTGAAAATTTTTCTTCAACCCTACGCCGACCATTTGTCCCTAATTTGTTTCGAAGGTCTTGATCGCTATAGAGTTTCAACATGCATTTCTTTAATGATTCAACATCCATGGTCTTACAACGAAGACCGGTCTCATCATCAACCATTGCATCAAGAACACCGTAAGTGTCTGAACAAATAACGGGCAACCCGACCGAAGAAGCTTCAAGTACGCTCATACCAAACCCTTCGCGATAAGTAGGTAAAACAAACACATCACCAGCTTGAAGCAACTTCTCCGGGTTAGGTGTAAGCCCATAATATATTAAATTTTCATTCTCCTTAAGATTAGGATATTGCCCGAATTTAGTGTGTA